>JACDGC010000500.1 GCA_013815535.1 Ktedonobacterales bacterium | reverse complement strand
GATACATCCCCAACGACAGCCCTTCCTCAGCCATGGCGCGATCACCAATGAAGCAGTGCCACACGCCGCGCACGGTGCCCAAGGGCCGCAGGGTCGCCATGATGTCGGCGTGCGCTTCGCGGTTGTGCACCACGATGGGCAGGCTCAATTCTTGGGCCAGTGCCACTTGCGCGCTGAAGGCACGTTGCTGATCGGCCACAGGTGCGAGGTTTCGGTAATAATCCAGCCCGATCTCACCAATGGCGACCACGCGATGGGCAGTGGCCAGACGGCGGATTTCGCTGAGCGTTGCATCGCTAAACGCGGTTGTGTCGTGTGGGTGCACCCCCGCGCAAGGAAAGACCGTGCCAGGATTGGCCGCCGCAAGATCGATGGCGAGTTGGCTGGTGGCGGCATCCACGCCCGGGCAGATGATGCGAGCCACCCCTGCCGTGGCGGCCCGGGCCAGCACGGCGGCGCGGTCGCGGTCAAACTGGCGCATCTGCACATGGGCATGGGTATCGGTAAGTTGCATGGTGCCTCGGTGAAAAGAGTACGACGATATCTTCCTTAAGCATAGCACGTGGTGGACTCGCCCGCGCAAGAGCTATTCGCTGAGGGAACATTGTCGATAAGAAATGAAGAGCTATTTTGTGCCGTTGCGCTAGGGAAGGACGGTAACTGATGCCGGGAATACATATATTTCCGGATGCATGGGCGACCATGCTCCGGTGGGTCTGCCCTGCGCCCTTGCCCGGCAAGGCTGGCACCGTGAAGGATGTGCAGCGCCAACGCATCTCACGATTTCTGCCTGCTATCTTGCTGATTGGCCTCGCCAGCAATGGCGCAAACGTGGCTGATTTCTTGAGCCATGGGGTCACGTATGCTCTCGCCGAGATGCTGCTTCCCTTGCCCCTCGTGTGGGTTTGCCTCTATTTGTGCCATCGTCGTTGGGCGCTGGCGGCGGCTTGGTGTTACATTGGCAGTACTTTCCTGGCCGTCTTGGTCTATAATTTGATGATTTTCGATCGCGCGCATTATCTGCAAGCGCTGGTCAGCATCACGACCTTCGTGCCCCTCTGCGCCATCGCCATCCTCATCAGCCTTCGTGCCTGCTGGATCGCGCTGGCACTGTTGTGTACGGTTTCCACGGTGGTGGGCATGGTCGCTTTTGGGGCAACTCTTGGCTTGCTGGGGACATTCCTCACCATCGATGGGCTGCTGATCGGCGGGACGGCAGTGGTGGCATTGGGCGCGCACGGTCTGCACCGTGCGCTGCGTGAAGCGGACCGCAGCCAAGAACTGGCCGCCCTAAATGCGCAACTCGCCAGCTATAATGCCCAAATTATCCAGCGCGAAGCGGAAACCCAGCACCAGCGCCGCTTCGTCGATGCCGTGCTGCATGGTGTCGCGCCCGATGCCCTGTTTGTGCTGGACCCCCAGGGGATCATCGTGCGGTGTAATGCCGCCTTTGAGACCATCTTTGGCTTCGCGTCGGGGGCGGCGGTCGGCTGGAACATCGTGAACTTGCCCGGTGCCCCGCCCGACTATGCGGCTCAGATGCGCCATATGCGTCAGGGCTTGCGTGAGCACAGGCAGGTGCGTACCGAGACGACCTTTACCCTGCCAACAGGCCGCTCGTTCATCATGGAGTCCCATGCGGTCGCTTTAGCGGAGTTGGGCATCTCGGTGGTCATCGCGCGCGACATCAGTGCCCGTCTGGCGATGGAAGGTCGGCTTCGCCATACCTTGATGATGAGCGATCATAATCGGGCTCTGTTGAGCACGGTTTTCGATACCGTCCAAGATGCGCTGGTTGTCTTTGACGCGACGGGGCGCATCGTCTTGCGCAACGCCGGATTTCGCGCCCTTTTCCCGGGGACGGCCACGGCGACGACCGGCACGTTGCCCCGCGTCGCGGTGCAGGCGTTGGATGGCACGCTGCTGTTGCCACGACAGTGGCCGCATCTGCGCGTGCTCCGTGGCGAAACGGTGGAAAATCCCCAAGTGCTGCGCGTCAAGATCGCGGATCAGCCCCAGCGGATGCTCGCGTTGAACTGTGTGCCGTTGCAGGGGGCTGATGGTCGGTGTGATGGGGTGTTGCTGGATCTGCGGGATGTGACGCAAGAGCTGCGGCAGCGCCGCAACATCGAAGCCATGCGCTCCATCGCCCATGCCTGTGCCGCTGCCACCGATGAAGCCACCGTCGCGAGCGAAGCACTGCGGGTGCTCATGAAGGGCACGGGGGCGGCCATCGGCTCGGTCGTGGTCTGCGATCCATCTCGTCCTGGCTTTGCCCGCGCCCTCGTCTTTCAGCGTGATGGCCAGGTGCCTGTGGCGGTCGAAGCGAATTGGCGCGCCAGCATCGCTACCATGCCCATCGCGCCAGATGCGGCGCTGACCGTCCTGCGGGTCATTGCTACCACGCAACCCTATTTAGGCCCCGATGTGATGCCCTCGCAAACCGAATCCGACACCATGACGTTGCAAGCGATGACGGTGCCGTTGCGGTGGGATGGCGCGGTCATTGGCGCGCTCAGCGTGCAATTTTGGCCCGAAGACGTGGAAACCATCGACCAAGAGCTCGTCCAACTTGCCGCTGATGAAGTGGGCATCTCGTTGCACCGCGCACGGCTCTTCGAAGCTGCGCGACAACTGGCCCTGATCGATCCGCTGACTGGGCTCAGCAATCACCGTGCCTTGCAAGATGTGGTGCGCCAAGAGTTGGCCACTGGTTCGGCCCAAAGTCTGCCTGTTTCGATCATCAAACTAGATGTCGACCATTTTCGGCAGTTCAACGAAGCCTATGGGCATGAGAGTGGGGATGCCGCGTTACGCACTGTCGCTAAGGCCATCATCGGCGTGTTGCGTCCCGGCGACACGGCGGCACGTTTCAGCGGCGAAGAGTTCGCCGTCGTGCTGCCCGCTACCGATGCGGACCTCGCTGACGCGCTCGCCGTGCGCATGCAAGAGGCCATCGCCGGGCAGACGCTTTTCACGGACGCCGAGGGGAATGTGGTGCGCCTGACCGTGTCGGCTGGCCATGCCACCTTCCCGCTGCATGCCTCGGCCCATGCCTCGCTGCTGAAGGCCGCCGATTTGGCGCTCTATGCCGCGAAGCGGGGGGGGCGCAACTGTGTCGTTGCCTACACTGTCACGCTCATCGAAGATAATGCCCATTTACTCCCCATGGGGATTGGGGATTCCATCGCGCATATGGGCGAGATCTCGCTGCCGACGGGGGCCGATCTGGAAACCGTGCAGGCCTTCATCACCGCCATTGACCTGCGCGATGGCTACACCGCAGCCCATTCGGATGGCGTTTCGCGCTATGCCGTCGCCATTGCGGCGGAGATGAACCTGCCCGCTGAATATGTGGAGGCGTTGCGGCTGGGGGGCCTGGTGCATGATGTTGGCAAGATCGGCGTCTCGGATCAGGTGTTGCGCAAACCTGGCAAACTCGACGCCGAAGAGTGGCACCAGATGCAGCAACACACCGTCATGGGTGAAGCCATTTTGCGCCCGCTCGAACAATTGCGGCAACTGTTGCCCCTGGTGCGTTGGCACCACGAGCGGCTCGATGGCTCGGGATACCCCGATGGCCTGCGGGGCGACGAGATCCCGATGCTGGTGCGCATTCTCAGCGTTGCCGATGTCTTCGAGGCGTTCACCGCTGAGCGCCCCTATCACCCTGGGCGGCCCGCCATCGAGGGGGTGCGGCTACTGCAACGCGAGGCCGCTGAGGGCAAGTTGGACCCCTATGTTGTTGAGGTTTTCGAGGGCATCCTCATTTGCCAGGGCCTCGTCACCGAAAGCGTGCGGGGCGAACAAGATCTGGTGTTAGCGGCGTGATGCGATCCCCCGGCGCCCAGGGGGCGCC
>JACDGC010000499.1 GCA_013815535.1 Ktedonobacterales bacterium | reverse complement strand
ATCTGGCGGTGTTGGAAGGCGATGGCGTGCGGATGGGGCGGTTGCCTGTCACAGTGCGCATCTTGCTCGAAAACATCTTGCGCCACGCGGGCGGGGCCGAACCCCAGATCGTTGGGGAAGATGACGTACGCGCCCTTGCGCGCTGGCAACCTGGCACATCCGGCGCGCAGGAGGGTGAGATTGCCTTCATGCCCGCGCGCGTGCTGCTGCAAGACTTCACGGGCGTGCCCTGCGTGGTGGATCTCGCCGCGATGCGTGACGCAGTTGGCGCGCTGGGGGGTGATCCGAAGCGCATCAATCCCCTCGTCCCCGCGCATCTGGTGATCGACCATTCCGTGCAGGTCGATCTCTTTGGCTCCGCGAATTCCTTCGCAGGCAACGTGGAATTGGAGTATGAGCGCAACGGCGAACGCTATGCGCTTCTGCGCTGGGCACAGCAAGCGTTCGATAACTTCAACGTCGTCCCCCCCGGCACGGGCATCTGCCATCAAGTCAATCTCGAATACCTGGGCCAGGTCGTGATGACCGAACCCGATGGTGACATGACGGTCGCCTTCCCCGACACATTAGTGGGCACCGATTCACACACGACCATGATCAATGGCCTGGGCGTGCTGGGCTGGGGCGTTGGTGGCATCGAAGCGGAGGCAGTGCTGCTGGGCCAGCCCCTCTATCAGCTGACCCCCATCGTCGTCGGCATGCGCCTGACGGGCAAGATGGCCGAGGGCGTCACCGCGACCGATCTGGTGTTGACCGTCACCCAGTTGCTGCGCAAGCATGGCGTCGTCGGCAAATTCGTCGAGTTCGCGGGGCCGGGCCTCAGCAGCCTCAGCCTGCCCGACCGCGCCACCATCGCGAATATGTCCCCCGAATTCGGCGCGACGGCCACCCTCTTCCCGGTGGACGCCGAGACGTTGGCATATATGCGGCTGACGGGGCGGCCCGCCGAACAGATCGATTTGGTCGAAACATATAGCAAGGCCCAGGGCCTTTTCCGCACGGATGCGACACCCGACCCCGAATTCGATGAGAAGCTGGAACTGGATCTGGCGACCATCGAACCAAGCTTGGCTGGCCCCAAACGCCCGCAAGACCGCGTGGCCCTCAAAGGCCTGAAGCAAGGCTTCCGCGCGGCCTATGCTGACCGCGTCGCCACTTTCAGTGATGGTGCTGCGGCGATGGCGAACGAGGGCGATCCCTCCATGTCCGCTGTGGCGACCGCGCCCCCCAGTGTCTCCGTTGCGTTGGCGGGCGAAACCACCGAACTCACCCATGGCGCTGTGACCATCGCCGCCATCACCAGTTGCACCAACACCTCGAATCCCTCGGTGATGATCGGCGCGGGACTGGTGGCCAAGAAAGCGACCGAGCGTGGGCTGCACGTCAAGCCCTATGTGAAGACGAGTTTGGCCCCCGGTTCGCGCGTCGTGACGGATTATCTCGATGCCGCTGGACTGACGCCCTTCCTAGAGGCCCAAGGCTTCCATTTGGTCGGCTATGGCTGCACGAGTTGCATCGGCAACAGTGGTCCCCTGCCAGAGCCAGTCTCCGAGGCGATTAAAGAAGGCGACTTGGTGGTCTCGGCGGTCTTGTCGGGCAACCGCAATTTCGAGGGACGCGTGCATGGCGAGGTGCGCGCGAATTATCTGGCATCGCCGCCGCTGGTGGTCGCCTTCGCATTGGCAGGGACGGTCGATATCGACCTGACAACTGAGCCATTGGGCCATGACCCCAACGGCGCGGCGGTGTATCTGCGCGACATCTGGCCCAGCCAGGACGAGATCGTCCAGACGATGCGCGCGGTGGTCCTGCCTGAACAGTTTCGGCACGAATATGCCCATGTCTTCACAGGTGATGAGCGTTGGCAGACGCTGCCTGTGCCAGCGGGTGACCGCTTCATCTGGGATTCGGCGTCGACCTACGTGCGCAAACCCCCCTTCTTCGAGGGGCTGGCGGCAGAACCAGGCGCGCTCAGCGACATCACGGCAGCGCGGGTCCTGGTGATGGCGGGCGATTCCATCACCACCGACCACATCTCACCCGCAGGCAATTTCAAGGCGGAGAGTCCCGCAGGGAAATATCTGACGGAAAAGGGTGTGGCAGCCCGCGACTTCAACTCCTATGGAGCGCGGCGCGGCAATCATGAAGTGATGATGCGCGGCACTTTTGGCAACACCCGCCTGCACAATCTTTTGGCCGAAGGGAAAGAGGGCTTTTGGACGCGCTACCTTCCCAATGGCGAGATCATGCCGATCTATGATGCCGCCATGCAATACCAGGCGGAGGGTACGCCGCTCATCATCCTGGCAGGCAAGGATTATGGCATGGGCAGTTCGCGCGACTGGGCGGCGAAAGGCACGCTGCTGCTGGGCGTGCGCGCCGCCATCGCTGAGAGCTTCGAGCGCATCCACCGCAGCAATCTGGTGGGGATGGGAGTGCTGCCGCTGCAATTCCAAGCGGGCCAGACCCGTGAGTCATTGGGGCTCACCGGCCACGAGCAGTACACCATCACAGGCGTGGCAGCGGATTTGACGCCGCGCAAGCTCATTCACGTCCATGCCACGCGCGACGATGGCAGCGCCATCGATTTCGATGCCATCGCACGCCTAGATAGCGCCATCGACATCGAGTATTATCGCCATGGCGGCATCTTGCCCTTCGTCCTGCGACGCCTCGCGCGCGGCTAACTCGCTGTCACCACCTAGCGCAGCAGGCGGGCATATCAGCCATCCCGCGCGATTGGGGCGGACACACCAATAAAAAAACGAGCGACTTCCATACTGGAAGTCGCTCGCATTGTGGCGGAGGAGACTAGCGGGCAGAGGTCAATTGCTGCTCGCTGCGATCGAAGCCGTTGATAGATTTCTGGCTGGTGGTCGTGCCATCGAGTGCCTGGCGCATCTCTTGCTCGCGGCCCATGTCCTCCAGGACCTTGCCGAAGATGGCCAGCGTCGGGGCCCACAGGCCAAAGAAGATGCTCTGGCGCTCCGAGCGGGGGTTGGTGGGTGGGCGGCGTTGGAAGAACGCCTGGGCCTTAGCGGATTTGCCCTGAGCCATGCGGAACTGGGTGCCGAGCGAAAGCAAGACGGAAGCCGCCGAAAGGCCATAGCAGAGTCTGCCGAGAAAACGGTACATTGGTTGGTATCCCTTCTGAATGGTGCGAAGTTGAGATGTCCGTGTGGTCAGCCCATTAAAGCTGGCGCGCATGCCTCTCACTCATGCAAGAAGGGTGCCGAAGCGGGCAAACAGGCTTCAAACATGACTAATCGTGCAACAACAGCGCCGTGACGACCGCTCCCACAGGGAGGATGCCCGTGCCCTCGGGGATGACCGCCAGCGCATCGGCCCCCGCCAGCGATGTCAGACGATGCGACCCTTGATCCCCCGTCACGTGGGCCAGCGTCCCCGTTTCGGTGAACGTGAGGCGCACGCGCGCATAATGGCGGCGGTCACCACGCGAAGCATCAGCGGCCAGCCGCACAGGGATCTGCGGGCGATAGAGTGCCGCACAACCAAGCATCTGGCGCAGCAGCGGGCGCGCAAAGAGCTCGAAGGTGACGGCAGAGGAAACAGGATTGCCCGGCAGGCCGACGAGCGGCGTCCCATCGATGCGCCCAAAAGCCAAGGGTTTACCCGGACGCACATTCACTCGCCAGAAATCGACCTGCCCCAGCGCCGCCAAGACATCGCGCACCAGATCGAAGTCGCCCACCGAGACGCCCCCAGAGGTCAAAATGAGGTCCGCCCCCGCCGCTTCCGTGAAACGTGCGCGAATGTCCGCCACGGTGTCGCGCGCGCTGGGCAGCACCAGCGGCTCACCCCCCGCCGCGCGCACGGCGGCAGCCAGCAAGGATGCATTGCTG
>JACDGC010000498.1 GCA_013815535.1 Ktedonobacterales bacterium | reverse complement strand
GTCTGGAGTGTCGCGCCTTAGCGTCGCCCCAGCATCGGGTCGGGCGGATTGGGGATGCCCTGGCGGATCTTGTCTTGCAGTTGGTTGAAGCCAAAGAGGAGCATCTCGGGCGTGGGAGGGCAACCGGGGACGAAGATATCGACGGGGATGATCTTGTCGACGCCCTGCACGATGGCATAGTTGTTGAAGATGCCACCGCATGAGGCGCACGCGCCCATGGCGATGACCCACTTGGGCTCGGGCATCTGCTCGTAGATCTGGCGAACGACGGGGGCCATCTTCACCGAGACGCGGCCAGCGACGATCATCAGGTCGGCTTGGCGCGGGCTGGCGCGATAGACCTCCGCGCCAAAGCGGGCCAGGTCGAAGCGCGCGGCGGAGGTCGCCATCATCTCGATGGCGCAGCACGCCAAGCCAAACAGCGCAGGCCACAGCGAGGAACTGCGCCCCCAATCCACCAGCTTATCCACCTGGGCGAGGACGACATTGGCGCTGTGGTTGTGCGCGCCGCGTGCCAGCCGTGGCTCTTGCGTGTTGCTATAGAACTGCACGGGCTCCCATTGGTTCGGCGGGCGTTGCCCTTCGGCTTCGAGGTCTATTCCCATGTGAAGGCTCCCTTGCGCCAGACGTAGAGAAAGGCGATCAGCAAGATGGCGACGAAGGTGACGAGTTCCAGCAAGCCCGTCACACCCAACCGCTTCATCAAGATCGACAGGGGCAGCAGTGACGCGGCCTCGATGTCGAAGATGATGAAAAGCATGCCCGTCACCAGATATTTGACCGGAAAGCGGCGCTGGGGCGGGGTGATCTCGGCGATGCCGCACTCGTAGGGCGAGAGCTTGGTCGCGTTGGGCTTCTTAGGGCCAAGGATGAAGGTCACCATCGTCACCAGCAGGGTGAATGCAAATGCCAGCCCCATCAGAATCAAAATTGGGAGGTAGGGTGCCACGCTGGAGTCCACCGTTCTGTAGGATCTTTCCCTAGAATACTAGCACAGCGCGGGCGCAACGTCCAGCTGTGGCACCAGAAGGTTAGGCCGCGCGGCCTCCCTCGGCGCGCAACCGATCCAGCGCCCGCAGCGGTGCGATGACCGTCACCACATCGCCGGGCACGAGGCCCATGGTGAGCGCAGGCAGCAGGTGTACCTGGTTGCCACGTCCCACGCGCACCACCAAGAGGTCGCGGCGACGCAGTGCCTCCACCGTGGCATTGATAAGCGGGCTTTGCGCGGTGATGGTGACGTTATTGATGGCATAGAGGTCGTCGCCCACCGCGAAGGCACCGTCGATTCCGCCCAAGATCGCCGCCGCTGCCATCGTCGGGCTGGCGAGATCCGACGTGCTGAAAACGGTGCGAATCTTGAAGAGTTCGCCCAGTTTCTCGGCCAGGTCGCCGCTAAAGACGCGCAGCACCACATGGATATCGGTGCGGATGTTGCGCGCCTCCAGCCCGACTTGCACGTTGATCTGGTCGTTGGAGGTCAACGCCAGCAGCGCACTGGCACGCTCCACCCCCGCGCGCAGCAGCAGATCGCGGTCGCGCGCGTCGCCGGGGATCAGCCTCACATTGCGCAACCCCGCGATCATCTTGATGAAAGAGCGACCCACTTGTTCATCCACTTCGCCATGGCTGTGCGGGGCATCATCGGGCTCGGCAGGGTTACCCTCAGGCAGATGAATGACGACGATGGGGCGGTCAGGGTAGATCTCACGCAGCAACTGCACCACGCGGTAGCCGACCTTGCCCAGCCCGCAGACGATGATGGACCCATCACCCGTCACGGCTTCGCCCCCCGCGCGCACGTTCAAATCAGCAAGGGTGGCCAGCGGGGCGATGACCGCCAGGGTGTCGCCGTGGGCACCCGGCAAGATGCGGACGCCGTTGCTTTGCTCCATCGTCTGGGCATTCATTTCGCTGGTCAGTTTCACCTGGGCCACGCCCAGCAGCTCGTCGCCCAGCGTGACCACATGCTCGATGTTGCGCACCAATGCCGCCCCTGCGAAGGTTGGCGCGGCCAGCTTCGACGCGCTAAAGGCGGTGTGTGCGCCAAAGGAGCGCTCGAAGCCCGAATCGAAATCTTCGTTGAAGGCGCGTAAAATGACTTGGACGGCGGGGTTGAGTCGTTTGGCGGCCAGGACGATTTCGAGATTGGTGAGGTCGCCATCGATGCAGGCGATCACGGCGCGGGCGCGTGTGATCAGCGCTTTATTCAGGGTGCTTTCTTCGCGTGCGTCGCCTTCTATCACCGGGATGCCATGCTCGATGGTGCGGTTGACGAAGGCACCGCTGAAGTTTTGCTCGATCACCACGACGCGGTAGCCACTCGCCGCCAAGCGCGAGACGATGCGGTAGCCCACCCGGCCCAGCCCACAGACGACCACGTGGTCGCGCATGGTCGATGCCAGGCCAAGCTGCCGTGTCGCGGGCTTGCGGTCCGCGAAGACCTGAATGTTTTGCAGCACCGTCTGGGCGAAAAGGATGTAGAAGAGCGCATTGATGATGGTCACGACTCGCCCGGTGGTGTCAGCCGCGTTGGTGAGGCCCTGCAATGATAACTGCTGGACTAATCCCGTACCCAGGGCTGGCAGGTCAATGGAGCCGTGTTGGCTTTGCAGCAGATAGACGACATTGATGGCGAGCACAATGAAGAGCATGATAAAAGCGACGGTCGTCTCGACATCATAGGCATTGGCTTTAAGGCGTTGGAGCCACGAATAGTTTTGCCGAAACGCATCACGGTTGTGGTGGCGTGGTGGTGGAGCGATTTGTACCATGGGGCAACATAGTCCTTTCCGGGGAGGGCGACGCCCTGCTCGCGCAGGTGTCGCGCATGCCACCGTCACCATATGTTGCCATCAGGCATTCTGTCAAGCGGTCTTTGTGAACATTTCCAAGGGAAACTAGCCGTCGATGGGGGGCAGGTCGAAACTGGGGCTGCTGTCGCTGGGGTCGCGCAGCATCTCTTGCAGCAACGTCGCGGTGAGCGCTGAGATGGCTGGGTCGGCCGGGAAAGGATGCGCCTCTTCGGCTCCTGGCACACTCAAACTGTCGAGCCCATAGCTCCACCAGATGGAGCCCGCGTCAAAGACCAGCGCGCCGGAGGGGGCACGATAATAGGCCGAAAAAGCGGTCTCGTGAGAACGGTAGATGTTGACCACCGGCGACTTCGCCAGGATGACCAGATTCTGGGGGGTGAGGCCGTTGTTATAGACGGTGTCGTATTCATACCCCAACACCCCGGCATGGATGCGCGTGTCCGTGCCCAGCCCCACCTTGGTCAGCAGCGGCGACGAGGCCACGTTGCGCTGAAGGATGAGATCCGGTGCCGTGCGCGGATTACTGGAAAAATAGCTGCCATACATCAGGCCCAACAGGCTGTTTTCTGGGCGATCCACGATCCGATCGCGCCACTGCGCGGTGACGATTTCGGGGTGGGCGGGATACATGGGGTCGAGTTTCGGGCTGAAATTGGGATCTTTGGAGCTGGAGCTTGCTTTGTAGCAAACGAGGGTGCGCTGTGGGTGTGCCGCGCCATCGGCCTCGAGCCGTGCCTGCCAATAGGCATCGTTGGCCCCCAGGAAGGCCAGATTCACGCCCATGTCACGCGCCCGCGTGACACCATTGCGCATCGATAGCGTCCAATATTCATCATGCCCGGCATCCAGAAAGACGCGATGATTTTCCAGCAACCAGGGCGCGCGTGCGACATCGACATCGGTGGTGTAGGTCGCATCGACGCCGTTGCGCTCAAGCCAGCGGATGGTGTGGATATCCCAAGTGAGGAAGTCGCCCGCGCCCGCCGACCGCTCATAGGGCCGATTGAAAGACACTTTGAAGGCCCGGCCCACCGCCTTGGTGCTGTCG
>JACDGC010000497.1 GCA_013815535.1 Ktedonobacterales bacterium | reverse complement strand
AGTGAAAGCAGCACGATGATGGCTGCCGATCCCGCGATGAGCAACACGCGATTGACGGAGTGCACCGCCACTGGCGGCGTGCCACGACCGATCGGGGAACGTTGTGCCACAGTGCTCGACTCCCTCATCCTTGGTAATGCGCGACTTCAGTATAGCGAGAGGCGAGCACATTGTCAAAACAACGGGAAAACGCCAGCGCGGTTGGGTCGCTTGCTTAGGCTGCTGCCCCCTGTGCCCGTTCCTCGTCACCTTTGACGAAGCGTGCCCCCCAGATGCCCACAATGGCTGCCGCGATCAAAATCGGCACGCAGGTGATGAGCAGCGCGTATCCGAAGGCCTTGCTGCCCGCAAACCCCTTCAGATTGTCTGCCAGCAGGCCCACGATGGAGGGCGAAAAGAGATCGCCCAACAGGTGCGAAAGCATCAGCGTCAGGCCGACCGCCGCCGCGCGTTTGGCCGGCGTGACGACATCTTGCGACACCGCTGTGAGGGGTCCACTATTCACCTGCAACAGCGCCACCGCCAAAAAGAAGAACGGCACGAAGAGGCCGTAAAGCCGGACTTCTTTCGAGAGGCCAAAATCGAAGATCATCGCCAGCACCGCGATGGCGAAGGTCGGCACCGAGAGCGCGAAGCCCCAGCCGCTCACCAACACCCGCGCGCCGGGGTAGCGGCGCACCAGCGCATCCGAGATGGACCCGCCCGCCAGCAGCCCCGTGATGCCCCCAACCACCAGCACCGCGCCAGTGATGGTGCCCGCCAACCCAATGGAGACCCCAAACTGATCATGGATGAGCTGCGAGAGGAAGAGCGATGTGGCCCCAAAGACGAAAAAGCTGAGAGCTTGCAGCGCCACAACGACGCGCAGGCTGGCGATCTTCCAGAGATCACCCAGGTCACGGCGAATGCCCGCCCAGCCTTCACGTGCCAGTGCGGTTTCCGCGCTGATGGTTTCGCCCTCGGCGCTGCGTGGGGGCTCTTTGACCAACGCGACGAGCAGCGCCAACAGCAGACCAGGGATGCCAAAGACCAGGAAGACCGGACGCCACTGATTGCCGAGCAAGCCATAGATGAGGCCACCACCCGTGGTGCCGATGGCCGCGCCAACCAGCAAGCCAGTGTTCCAACGGCTCATGATGCTGGCACGCTTGGCGGGGGGGTAGCACGATGCCAGCATCGAGGTGCTGGCGGGGAAGTAGCTGCCCTCGCCCAGGCCCAGGGCCGCGCGTGTGGCAAAGAGCGCCCCATAGTTTGGCGCGATGGCCGTCACCGCCGTGACCAGGCTCCAAAAGGCGACGCCGCCCGCCACCACGAATTTGCGTTGGATGCGGTCGGCCAGCAAGCCCAGCGGCAGAATGCCGAGCGTATACACCAGCAAGAACGAGGTTGCCAGCAAGCCTTCTTGAAAGAAGCTGAGCCGGAACTCGTCGCGCACCGCTGGCAGCACGGCAGAAAACGCATAGCGGTCGACATAGTTGATGAAGTTTGTGCCCCACAGCAACCAAAACATATAGGTCGTGTAGCGGCGCGAAAGGAATGAGGGCGGGGTGGCAGCCGTGGACGCGGGATTGACTACCTGGCTCATGGTTCTCCCCCTTGAGAGGGCGCGCTTTCCCCTGGCTTGGTTGCCAGGGAACGGTGCGCGCGGATGATTGCCCCCATTGTTGCATGATTATGGTCAATCAACAAGGGGCAGTTTTCCGCTTCTGGTGGGGAATGGTGGTGGAAAGGGCTATTTCGCCAGCAGGTGGCTAAAGAGCCCAGGTGATGCGACCAGCGACAAAGCCCAACCTGCCACCAAGAAGATGACGTTGAGCGCCACAGCCAGGCGGGCTTGCCGCCGTTCCGATGACTGCACTTGTTTGCCGATGACCGTGTCGATCAACCGCGCGATGTCGCCGTCTTCCTGAATCCAGTCGCGCACCTGCATCAGCCGCACGATGCGTTGATCGAGGTTCGCCAAGGTGGTGTGGGTCGATGGCAATGGCGCGGCGACAGAGGCTGGCGCAGGTGCCCGTGCGGGGGCAGGTGGTGGCGGCGGGGCGGCAGTGCTGCCATACGCCTCTTTGCGGGCCTTCTCGTTGGGCGCGCTCCCGCCTGGGGCGGCTTGTGATGCGGGCGGCGTTATGGGTTGTGGGGCAGGCCGATCTTGATAGTAGCCGCTTTGATCGGTGACGACTTCTTCTGCCGCAGGGGGGGGCGGGGCGCCGCTTCTGCCCCCAGAGGCGGGTTGCTGCTGCGCGACCAGACTGGCGATCTCGGCATCTAACGCCTGCTGAATAGTTTGGGCGTATTGTTTATCAGCCATTGCAAGGCTCCTTTATGGTGCTATCTTTCTTTAGTGCCGCCTGCATAGTAGCTGATTCCTCCAGCTTTGTGAAGAGGAAGCGTGGCGCTCTATCATGCAATGCGATATCGTGAAAGCAGCATCTAAACAGGGAGGCAACCAATGAGTGTGCAATTATCTGTCACCCGAGGGGATATCACAAAAGCGCAAGTCGAGGCGATTGTCAATGCCGCGAATAGCAGTTTGCTGGGTGGTGGCGGCGTGGATGGTGCCATCCACCGTGCCGCTGGGCCGGAACTCGTCGCCGAATGCCGCACGCTGGGGGGCTGCCGCACGGGGGAGGCCAAGCTCACGCGTGGCTATCGCCTGCCCGCTCGATATGTCATTCACACGGTTGGTCCGGTGTGGCGTGGGGGCTTGGCGGGGGAAGATGTGCTGCTAGCCAGTTGCTACCGTGCGAGCTTGGTGGTTGCAGCGGCCCATGGCATCGCGTCCATCGCCTTCCCCTCCATCAGCACGGGCATCTATGGTTTTCCGGTGGAACGGGCGGCCCCGCTGGCCATCCAAACGGTGCGCGAGCATTGTGCCAGCCACCCGCAGTCGAGCATCATGCACGTCCAATGGGTGTGTTTCGACGACCGCACCTATGGCTATTATCAAGCGGCGGTGGAGGCCGCCTGAGCACATGCGCGTGGGTCACAAGCGCGTATGAATGCGTGTTAAATCGTGGTTGGCGGCGGATCGCCCGTGAGGATGTGGGCGCGCATCGCTTGATAGGTGGTCGCGTCGATCTCGCCACGGGCATAGCGGGCGCTCAGGATGTCCAGCGGCCCCATCTGCGCCTGCGACGGCACCACCGCAGGATACTGCGGGCGGCGCAGCAACGCGATGATGGCGGCAATGACCAGCCCCACAATCGCCAGCCAAACAATCCCCATCAGCGCGAAATGGACCCAAGGCAGGGGGCCATTCATCGCCCCATGATGAAATTCGTGAAACATGATTGTATGCTCCTTTGTGGTGCAGTGCCGTGCGTTTGCGCACCAACTTCGCCATGAAGTATACGCGACTCCCCCGCAGAATGGCCATAAGTGTTGCCGTATCGCATAAAGATTTTACCAAACGTTGAATTTTATGTTCCCCACAAACGGGGACGCGGCGGCGCTCTTTACCCAGTCTGCGGTTGCCCTTGTCGAGGGTGGCGTGGGTGGCTGCCTTCACACAGACGGTGCAAGGCCACATCTCAGCCCATGGAATGCGTCCCCGTGTTTGACCTGCTCCGAATCCCCGGCTCACAGCGTGCCGCAGCGATGAGTACTCCCACGCTTCCCTAATGGCGCTCCGCCCGTTATAATGATGGGGTCGTGCCATCTTCACAACATCGGTGGCACGGATGCAGAAGGAGACGAGGGTCGTGGGAATCAGGCAGCAACGGCACGCACGCTGGATGCTCATTCCGGTCGTGGTGGGTATATTCTTTTTGAATGGTTGTGGGGTGCATGGTCTCTTTGGTGGCAGCAGCAGCACTTCCCCCACTGAAGCGACGGTGACGGCCGTCGTGAAGCATGCCACCGCCAGCACTACCTGCAAG
>JACDGC010000496.1 GCA_013815535.1 Ktedonobacterales bacterium | reverse complement strand
ATTTCTTCTATGGCTCAGCCTACAGCGAAGCCGCGATGTTGATGCAAATCTTTTTGCTCTTCAACATCTTTTATCTGCTGGCGGGTGGCAATGCCCACCAAGCAGCGCTTTATGTGCTTGGTCGCCAGCGGGTCGCGCTGATCATCAACTGGGCCAGCCTCGCGGTGACTGCTGGGTTGGCAGCGCTGCTCATCCCCAATACGGGACCGCTGGGCGGGCCGACGGGCGCGCTGGTCGCCATTGGCGTCGGTCAGGCGGGCGCGGTGGTCGTGCAGTTGGCCTATGCTTGGCGGTTGCTGCACGCGAAATACCCCATTCGCTTCAGCGCGCGGGTGTTGCTGGCGCTGCTGCCCGCGACGGCGGTGGTATATGTCATTCACCCGAGCACTTGGGGCTGGTTCCCCCAGCGCCTAGGCCCGGTACGCGTGCCCTTGTCGCTCAGCGAACTCATCCTTTCGGTGGTGCTCTTCACCCTGGTGCTGGGCGTTGGCCTGTGGCTTGCTAAACCCATCGAGCATGTGGATGTCGACCTGCTGGCACAGACGAATCCCCGCCTGCGCCCGATTCTGACGCCGTTTGCCAGCGGTGCCCCCAGCCCGCGCATGGTCATCAGCAAGCAGCCCACGCGTCCCGTGCGCAAAAGCGACCTCGACAAGCTCTCGCAATCGCCCACGACGCGCCGTCCCAGCGAACCCACCCCCAAGAAGCCCGCTTCGCATCTGCCCATTGAAACACAGCAGATGGAAGAATAGCCCCACCGCACGGAAGCCTGAAGGAGCACTCACCCCCCATGACCCAGACGCGTCGCACGAAAATCGTCTGCACCATCGGCCCCGCCACCAGCGCGCCCGAGCAGTTGGCCGCACTCATTCGCGCGGGGATGGATGTCGCCCGCCTCAACTTTTCGCATGGCTCACACGCCGAGTATGAGCGCGTCATCGCGGCCCTGCGGGCTGCCAGCACCGCTGCGCGCCGCCCCATCGCTATCTTGCAAGATCTGCAAGGCCCCAAGATTCGCACGGGCGAGTTGGTTGACCATCAACCCGTCACGCTGGCAGACGGGGCACACGTCACCATCACCACGCGCCCCATCACGGGCGATGCCCACCACCTCAGCACCACCTATGCCGCGCTGCCAAGCGATGTGCGGGCAGGCGACCGCATCTTGCTCTCGGATGGTTTGATCGAGTTGCGCGTGGTGGCCGCCGAGGCGACCGAGGTGGAATGTGCGGTGGTGCATGGGGGGACGTTGGCCGAGCATCAGGGCATCAATCTGCCCGGCGTCAACGTCAGCGCGCCTGCCCTCACCACAAAGGACCGCGAAGATCTTGAATTCGGCGTGGCGCAGGGGGTTGACTTCATCGCGCTCAGTTTCGTGCGTCGCCCCGAGGACCTGACCGAAGCGCGGACGGCCATCGCGGCGGCCCAGGCACGCTATCATCCAGATACGCCCCCCATTCCCATCATCGCCAAACTGGAAAAGCCCGAGGCCATCGAGCACCTGGACGAGATCCTGGCTGCCGCGAACGGGGTAATGGTGGCGCGTGGCGACCTCGGCGTGGAATTGCCGCTGGAAAAGGTGCCGGGCATCCAGAAGCGCGTCATCAGTGCCGCGAATCGGCTGCGCCTGCCCGTCATCACCGCGACGCAGATGCTGGAATCCATGATCACCCATCCGCGCCCGACGCGTGCTGAGGTCAGCGATGTCGCCAATGCCATCCTCGATGGCACGGACGCGGTGATGCTGAGCGCCGAAACATCCGTGGGGCGCTTCCCCATCGAGACGGTGGCGACGATGGCGCGCATCGCCGTCGAGACGGAGGCCAATGGCCGCACCGCCCACCCCGTCGCGGAGGATGCCGTCACCGCCGCCCAGGCCATCAGCGAGGCGGCGCGCACCCTGGCGGATGAGGCCCGCGTGCGCTATGTGGTCGTCTTTACCCGCAGCGGTGCCTCGGCGCATTTGATGTCGAAAGAGCGGCCTAGCGTGCCCATCCTAGCCTTCACGCCAGATGCGCGGGTCGCCCGTTGCCTGTGCCTGTGGTGGGGGGTGACGCCGTTGGTGGGCGAACTGCTCGGCACCACCGAAGACCTCATCGCGTGGGTCGATCTGGAACTACGTGCCAGCGGCCTCGCGCAAATCGGTGATACGGTGGTCATCATGGGAGGCATGCCCGTCGCCCGCCGCGCTCAAACGAACTTCATCAAACTGCACCGCATCGGCGAGGCGTGAGCGGGCCAGTGCAGTGGCCCATCCCTCCGCAACGTTCTCAGCATCGCCTAGTGGATGCGAAGGATAGTATGTTTGAGATTCATGACGCCTGTGCCGTGCGCGCGGCTGATGATGCTTCGACACAGGCTCGTCAGACGATCCACCCGCCGCGCAGATAAAAGGCGAGCAACAGCGCTTGCAGCATGAAACCGCCATTGATGACGAGTTGTTCGACCCAGGCGTGGCGCGTTGTCCAGGTGCTGACGGTTAGGTAAACGGGAATCGCCGCCAGCACATAGCGCCCCACGGACATCAAGGGGAAGGGGAAGGTGCCATTGATGGTTGGCGCGGCCAGGCACAGCCACAAGATCACCACCATGTAGAGCGTATAGGCCAGGGGCCAGCGGCGCGCCAGCGCGACCGTCACCCCGATGCAAAACACCAGCGGCAGCAGATCGACCATGAAGCGGGCTTGGTCGAAGCTCCCCCCAGGGATGCTGCCGAAGTTGGTACCGACCATCGTGAGGGCTTGCCAAGGGGGCATGGTCACATGAAACCAGGCGCTCTCTTGATGCAGATACGACAGGCCATCATGGTAGAGGACATAGCAATAGAGGCTATAAAGACCGAGCCCACTGGGCACCGCCAGCGCCATCGCGAGGAATTGTCCCGTCTTTGCCCAAAAGGCGCGGGTGAGGTAAAAAGCCGACAGCGCCTCCCACAGGTCCGTGCGCAGGTGGGTCCGTGCCCGCCAACGCTGCCCCAGCCAGGCCCACCAGCCCTCTTGCCGCCCAAACTCCCACAGCATCGGCAACCAGAGCGCCACCCCCATCGAGCGCGTCAGCATCGCCAGGGCACCACAGGCCGCCGCGCCATACCACCAACCGCGCCGTGTGGCATAGAGCGCCCACACCGCCAACCCCAAAAAGAGGCCCTCGGTGTAGGGTGCCGCCAAGAAGAACGCCAGGGGATAGGCCGCGAACACGCGCAGCGCCGGGAGCGCCGCCGCCGTATCGCCCCGTTCGTGTGCGGCCAGCAACGCGATGCCGATGTAGGCGGCGAGCGACCCCAGTTGGCTGATGACCAGCGCCACCAGGAAAGCCGCGTTGGCTCCGAAGATGAGCGAGCCGAGGTGGATCAGCGTTGGGTAAAGGGGGAAATAGACGGTTGCTTCCACCGTGTAGTAGCCTGACCGTGCGATGGAAAAATACCAGTCTGCGTCCCATTGGTCCCAGTGATGCAGCAGATCATAGAGCGTGAAGGATGCTTTGGGGGTTGCATCTTGGCTGAAGAGCACCGCGATGACGGTGAAGAGCAGCAAAATGCCCCGCGCGACCACCCAAAAGATGGTCGCTTGGCCCACCACCGTCGTGCTGGCGTTGGCCCACCATGCGCGTACCTGTGTGGTTGGTTGCGCTAACCGCTCCGTGATCACCGCCATGGCCGTCACCCTCCCCGTGTTTGCCTTCTGTTTGTTCGCGCTGCCGCCTGCATCGCTGGCGTTCCTCTGCGCGATCATCGCATTCGCGGGGCATTTTGGCAAGCATCAGGGACTGAATGGTGGTCCAGCGATCACGCCGTGGGGTCCGCAGTCGGCGTGCGTTTGCGCCGCCAGCCATAGACCAGCAGCAGCACGAACGCCCAGTCCAGCGGGGCACGTAGTCGATAGAAGTCGCCGACCGC
>JACDGC010000495.1 GCA_013815535.1 Ktedonobacterales bacterium | reverse complement strand
CAGGTCATGTTCTGGGGGCAATCCCACCCCATAGGCCCAGAAGTCGTGATAGTGTTGAATGGCTTGCCACGGGTCATCCAGCCACGCCCCCGCCTCTTTGCCCAGCGTGTTTTGCATCTCACGCATGATGGGTCGCATGAAGCGTAGCTCTACGCGAAAGAGCGGCATATGTAGCTGCCAACCCCCCGCCTGATGGATCTCGCGCATCCACACCTTCCCCGATGTGCGTTCCTCTAACTCTTTGTTGTACCAAGCCGCCGAAAGCGGCGAGCCAGGGGAGAAGGTGAAACCGGATGCTCGCTTACCATAGAGGTAGACGGTTGCCCCCTCATCATCGGCGTGTTGCTCATCGCCCAAATCTTCCTCTTCTTCCTCGTCATCATCATCTGCATCAGCGAGATCGGCGATCTCATCCTGATCGAGGAAGAAATCAAGGGGCAAGCCATCCCAATCGTCGGGCACGTCATCGAGATACTCCTCTAGCGAGCCAACGGAGGGGAAATCGGCCCCCTCGTCATCGAACGAGGGGACATGTACCGCCTTAACTTTGGAGTGGGTCAACACCCGATCCAGATCCGCCGGGGAGGGGGCGAAGTTGGCGACATCGACCGCGAGATGCAACTGCGAAAGGCGGAAGGTGAGCGCGTAGAATGCCTGGGCATCACTCCACATCTCGCGTATCATCTGGCGCACCCCATCCAGGGCCACTTGGGGGCCAAATTGCCACAACAGTTTCGCCGAGAGCCGCACCGAGCCGATCAGCCGCCCCAGGGGAGCTTTACGCAGCAAGAGCATCACATAATCGTTGCGGAACAAGTACGACCAGGAAACACCCTTGCCATTGCCCTTGGTGCCCACGCCCGCCTTGTACATCATCAACTCGCAGCCAAAGAGCGACCAGGGCGTGGGCACCGCCTTATCCTCTTCTTGCGCTTTCTCTTTGAGATGCTGGCACAGATCATTGAGATGGACGGGCAGCAGCCGCAGCTTATCCAGTTCCTCATCATCTTCGACATCGGGAGCCAAAAGACTGACATAGATGGTGTCGGCATTGGCATCCACGATGAACGGTACTTCATCGCGTGGGGTGTCGTCATCGGGCACCGTTTCATCTGGTACACCATCCCACAGTCGTTTGAGGATGGCCCGCCAGCGGGGTGAGAGGCGATAGGTGCAATCGGTGTGATTGTGCCGCACCAGCTTGAAGCGTTGCATGCGTCGCAGCAAGCGCGACGACATCAGCGGCTCTGTTGGGAAGGGAAAGCGCACCGCACGGAAAGGCTGACTATCCAGATACACGCAGACTTGCTCCCAATGCCGCAGATGATGCCGCGAGGGAGCCGCCGCGTCGAGCGCCACACTTGCCATGTTTGCCTCACTTCTGTTTCGTTCATGAAGATGCTCTAGCCCCGGCAGCGCCAGGGCGGAAGAAGGCTTTTTTGTCTGTGCACGATAAGGATCGCGTGATACTAAGATGGCGCCCATGTCTGTTGTGTCCGCTCGCTCGCGGTCCCCGGCAAGCCGGGGACACGCGCCGCCGACAAGTCGGCAGGCGCTTCGCTCCCCATCACCGCACAGGCGCGCAAGCGCGCCGTGCGCCGAGGGAAGCGAACGCGAGAGAAAAAGACACAACCAGAGCAAAGAACACCCAAAGGACCCGACCGTTGGTGCCGATCCGCAGAGGGGGGACGGACGAACGGTGCATCCCCCTGCATCGTCGGCGTGGGGGCGCGTCATCCCCCGTCGGTTCTTCGGACGCTAACATTCCGGGATGGCGAGTGCAAGGTTTTCTCCCCAGAGGGTCCCCCCCTTGCACTCGCCATCCCGGAATGTTTTGACGCATCCGAACCGACGGGGGACGACGCTCCGCGCGGGGGCCGAAGACGCAGGGGGACGCACCGAGCGACCATCCTGCACGAGGTGCCAGAGGACGCCAAGGGGGACGCTCCCCCTTGGAACCCCCATTAAGGGGCCGACGGCGCGGCGTCCTCCGCCAGAAAGCAGATCGCCAACGCCAAAACGATCTGATCCGTCTCGGTTTGCTCATCATAGGGGGTACGCTTGCCCGACCGCTGGCGATAGTCGAGGTAGCGCCGTTCCCGTTCCAGATGGGCCAGCAACGCCGCGCGGACCTTCGCTTGCGTCCACCCTGCACGTAGCCCCCCCTGCGCCAGGTCGATGACGCGCTGCATCTCGGCCATCAGGTCGCCTCCCACAACGAATAGCCGCGCACGGCGGGCTTGACCCACAAACATTCGACCCGCCGTTGGTCGCCTGCACCGTCACGGCCCTGCAACCCTGTCTCACGAGTATGCCCGGCTGCTGGGCAGGGAACTTCCCGCTGATACCGCGTCCACTGTCCCAACCGCTGCTGATACAGCGCCGAGGCATAGCCCGACACCACTACCTGCCCTTGACACCCCAACAGCAGATCCACCAAACGCTCATGGTCAGCCAGCGTCAACTCATGGCGATACCGCCCCTGGCGACGGGTCGTGGGCACATACGGGGGGTCACAATAGAACAACGTGTGGGGCGCATCGTAGACGGCCACCACTTGCGCGAAATCCAGGTGCTCGATCTGTACCTGCGCCAACCGCCCGCGCAGCTGCATCAGCCGTTCGGCGGCATGGCGAAACGCCCGCGCCGCATGCCCCCCAGGCCCGACCGAATGCCGCCAACTCCCTGACGTGACGTTGCTACTAAACGACTGCGCCACGGCCACAAACCACCGTCGTGCCCGTTCCACGTCGTCCACTTCCTCCCCAGCGCGCAGCTGCGTCAGACAGGTGCGCCATTCTTCCCGACTGTAGGGGGTCCAGGCTAAACGCTCGGCCAGCTCCGCCGCCAGCACCGGATCACGCAAGACGCGAAAGAAGTGGACCAATTCGCTGTCGAGATCGTTGTAAATCTCTAACGCACTGGGCGGCTTAGCAAAGAGCACCGCCGCTGAGCCACCGAAGACTTCCACATACGTGGTGTGGGCCGGAAAGTGCGGAATGATCCAAGGCGCTAACCGCCGTTTCCCGCCAAACCAGGGCAAGGGAGCCGCAACCATCGCTTAGCCCCCTTGCCCAAAGAACCAAATGCCCCGTCGTTTCCGTTTGGGCAGCGGCTTCACCGGACGCACCACCACCACCGCATCAACTTTGGCCCGCTGCGCCTTGAACGCCTTGATCCGCTCCGCATACCAGCGCCGCACCCGTGCCACCCCCCGCTCGTATTGGTCATCCGACAGCCCGCCAAGCGCCATCGTTTCCGCCCGCCGCACCCCTTTGAGCAGCGACCGCCACACCCATTCCCGTTGCCGATCACTCAGCTCGCCGAGGCGATCCCCGCGCAGCGCACGAACCCGCCACCCATCCACGACATCGGGCGGGGTGCGGGGATGTTGCTGTTTTGCCATCACTTAGCCCTCCTGCTGCAAGGCATCTTGCAAACCCAGCCGCGCCGCCGGGATACCCAAAATCATCACCAGCGCCAGGAAAGCCCCGAGCGGAGCATGGGCAAGCACCGCCAACGCCGCCACCACCCACGCCCCATACCAGAGCCGCCGCAGGGCCACAAACCAACCGGCTCGCCCCCCATGTCGCTGTGCGACCAACCGATAGGCTTGCCACGCCGCAAACACGGACGCGCCGAGCGTCGCCATCAACAGGTCCTGAATCATCGTCACCATCCGATCCCATCCTTTCCCACCCAAAAGGGGGCGCACCCCCACGGATGCCCCCCCCACTGCGCAGTTTGACACCCTTAGCGCTGCAGAACAGCGAAAAAAACAGATAGATTGACGAAGGTGATCGCCGTCCACAGCAGCGCACTCGCCCGCAATGTCGGCTGCATCGTCGGCGGAGCCTTGGCCGCCAACCGTGCCCACCGCCACGCCACCACCGCCGTAAT
>JACDGC010000494.1 GCA_013815535.1 Ktedonobacterales bacterium | reverse complement strand
CCTATCCAGCCCTGGTCCACGCGGCAGTGGAGCGCAGCCGCGTGCTTGCCAAGAAGCGCACGGCGGTCGTCGTCGCCAACCATGAACGCAGCCAGATCAAAGATTGGTTCGCGGAAGTGCTGACCGAGATGGTGGTGGCCGCCCCTGAACTGCGTGGCCACACCCTGGAAGACGCCTTGGTGCTGACCTATGGTGAGGGGATGCGGTTGGTGGTGCTGGGCGACACGGTGGTGATGCCAGGTTATCCCTCGGGCATCGTCGTCTCGCAAAGCCCTTCGGCGGGGTCGCGGGCACTGCGCGGCGGCGACATCTCGGTGATGCTCAGCCGCGCGTGACAAGCACTGGCTCATCCTTGACGCCCGCACTGGCGACCTCGCGCGCCAAGATGCGTCGGCTGAGCACGCCCGGCAGGACGATCACGATGATGAGGATGACGCTGCCAATGGCGGCGAGTTGCGGCACGGAGGCCCCCCGCCCCCAGGCCGTGGCGGAAATGGCCCCCGCGCCCAACAGCAGCAGACTATAGAGCAGTCGCCCCGCCGCGATGGGGGGGATGAAGCGGCGCAAGGGCATCCCCAGCATGCCAGCGGCAATGTCGAACGGGCTGGCCAACGGTGACAGCCGCGTCAAAGTCAGCACCAATGCCCCCTGGTGCAACAACAGCGTCTGGGCCGTCGCCAGCGTCTTTGCTCGCGCGGCCCGACGGCGCTGTTGGCGCAGCATCCGCGCCACGGGCAGCATGATGTCTGCCGACCGCACGGCGATGCCATTGGACCCAGTCACGGCTTCCCTTGCGCCGCTCCGCCGCCGCCAGAGGCGCTGGCTGTGGCGCCCCAGCAATAACGTCACCCCATCCCGCAGGGTCAATGACGCCGTCAGCACCACCAACAGTACCGTGAAGAGAATGGGGCCATTGGGCAGGCGCGTTGTCAGCCCACCCGCCAACAGGAGTGTCGCGGTGATTGGCACCGGCACCCCACCCACGCTGAACGTCGCCAACCCCGCCACGAGCAGCACAAAGATGGGCGCAGGCAGATGCGCCGCCGCCGCAAGCCACGCCTCACCACTCATAGCTGCCATTCCTCATGTGCTGTTTTTGTCAGCATAACATCCCCACGTTAAGACGCATAGATTCGCCAGGAAGATTCACCCATTTGGCGGTGCTGGCAAACGCCGTTGGGAGCGCATAGCCACTGGTGCCGCTGCCACTTTGAGGTCCCCCCATGAGAATGTTCGAGTGTGCATGTGTGCCAACAACCACCACCGTTGACAGTAGCACGCAGGAATGGTACACTTAGAACAAATGTTTCACGATCGTGAACAGGGAGACACTATCATGGCAGAGGTACGAACATCGCCCACCACCTTCCCGCCGGGCTGGCGCATCGGGCAAGACTTTGAGCCACAACGTCACTTGATGCAGATCAAGGGCAAAGAATACCTGACGGTGCAGAATCGGCTGATCTGGTTCATTCGTGACCAACGCGCTTTGATCGAGTCTGGGCTGGCGCAAACCGCCTACACTATTCAGACCGAAATGGTGGAGCACGACCGCGACGCGGGCTGGGCCCACTTCAAGACGTATGTGCGCGATGTGCTGGGCAACGAAGCGACGATGTATGGCTCGGAGTCGCAGCGCGATTTCCCCGACTACATCGAGAAAGCCAGCACGAAATCACTGGGGCGGGCGCTCTTGTTGCTGGGGTATGGCACGGCCTTCACCGCAGAGATCGATGAAGGCGACCGAGTGGTCGATGCCCCTGTGCCGCGCGCCAATGGCTATGTGGCCCCCGCCACCATTCGCCCGACGGCGGCCCCTGCCCCGGCGCGCCCGACCGTGGTGCCGCAGCCCGCACGCCCCGTCCCCGCCACCACTGCCGAAGCCATGGCGACGGATCGGCAGATTTCGAGCATCCGCAAATTGTGCGCGGCGCTGGGTCGCCCCGAGCCAGAGGTCGCCACGCTCACATTTGGAGCCGCACGCGAGTTGCTCACCTCGCTCAGTCAGGCCTATAGCGAAGCACGGCAGGCCAGCTAATCATTGCTGGCCCAGGCTGGCGAACGCGCCAGAGAAAGAGGCATCCCCCATGTCTGGCAACCGCAGCACCACCCGTCCCCTCACAGGTGCCGAATATGAAGCCGCCGTACAGCAAGCATGGTATGATCTGATCGTCGCTGAAGAACGCGGCATGGATGCCCCCACTCTTGAGCGCCTGGTTGCCCGCTACCTGAGTACGCTTGAGGCGCTGGTGGCGGCGCGCAAGGGGGCTGCACGCATCCGCCAATCGGCTGCGTGATTAAAGCGAGGTGCCCGCTCAGTGATCACCCATCTCGCGCGTGTCACGGCCATTCGCCATGCCCCACTAAAACACACCATGGTCAGCCGCGCTTCATCCCTCGCATGAAGCGCGGCTGACCTATGCAATTGCCTCACCTAGCCGCGACTATACAATGGCATGATCACGTACAGGTAATTATCGTTACCCAGCGGCTTCACCAGACCAGGCGACTGCGCCGTGTTGAGTTCCAGCACCACCTCGGGCGTGTCGATGACGGCGAGCACATCATTCAGATACTTGATGTTGAACAGGATGTTGACGGCAGGCCCATCCACCGTGGCATCGACCGTGCCAGTGGAGTCGCCCAACTCATCGTTGGTGGCTTGCAGCGTCACCACGCCGGGCGTCAGTCCCTCTTGCCCTGGTGTGACGGCCACCTTGACGGTGTTGCTGGCCGAATCACTTTTGGCGAAAAGCGCCGCCACCTTGGCCGCCGCGCGTAGCTTATCGGTTGGCATCACCACGCGCGTCGTCAGCGTCTTAGGGACGATAGCATCAAAGTTGGGGAATTGACCCTCGATCAGGTGCGACACCATCTCTAGCCCGGGCGCGCGGAAGACGATCTGGTTGCGGGCCGAGGTGGTAAAGACCTCCACCGAGCCTTCAGGGGGCACGATCTTGCTCAACTCGTTGAGCGTGCGCGCGGGGATGAGCATATCATCTGGGCGGCTGACATCGCCCGTCAGCGCGGTGGTTCGGACGGCCAGCCGAAAGGTGTCGGCGGCGGCGAAGGTCAATTTGCCATCGCGGGCGCGCGTCAGCACGGCGGTGAAGATGGGGCGGGCATCATCCATGGCGGCGGCGAAGGTCGTCTGGGTGATCATCCCACGCAGTTCGCCGATATCCAACACCAGCGGCTGCTCCGCGCCCTCGATCTGGGGGATAGTGGGGAACTCGCTGGCATCCATCCCACGGATGTTCGCCTCGCTCGTGCCCCCGCGCACACGCACGCCAGGCGTGCCGCCGGGCAACGGCCCCAATTCCACATCCCCCGCTTCCAACGCGTTGACGAAATCGGTCAGCAATCGTGCGGGGATGGTGGTGGTGCCCTCTTCTTCGACCCGCGCGGCAACGCGACACGTGATGGCCAGTTCGAGATTCGTCGCGGACAAGCGCACATGGTCGCCCTCCGTCACCACCAGCAGATTCGCCAGCACCGGCAGCGTGCTGCGCGTCGAGACGGCGTGCCCCACCATGGCTAGCCCCCGGCTTAAATCTTGCCGCTTGCAGGTAAACTTCATTCTCTGTCTCCTTGCCTACATGGCGCGATCGTCTTTTTCATTATGGTATCGCTCCATTCTATGATACCGTCCCACCGATAGGGGCCGATGCCCTGAAGGTACCATCGATTACGGCCCATTCGGGGCATTCGTCACTGGCCGCTTCACAAGGGAGACGCTCTTTGTCTCGCCACTTTGTGGGTGATTGTCCCTATGCGCCTGCGCTCGCAGCGGGTACGCTGCCCATGGGTTGCCCACACCCATGCCCGATTTCACTGCGAGGTTCACGCCACCATGGAAACCATAGCGACGCCCACCACCCTCACCGCCCCGACCGACCGCCCCTGGTATCGTG
>JACDGC010000493.1:1159-3917 GCA_013815535.1 Ktedonobacterales bacterium | reverse complement strand
TCGAAGCCCCATTGGCGGTCAATTTAGGGCGGCGCTTGTTGGCCGAAGAAATCGCCAACCTCGAAGGGATCGCGCTCGACACCGCCAGCGCCGCCGTGGACGCGACCTATCAGGCGGTCAATTTGATCATCGAACCCGTCGCGGGGGCGCTCTCGTCCATCTCTGCCGAGTCGCTGGATGGGCTGCTCCTCGTCGTTGATAACGCGTTGAAGATCCCTGGGTTGGATGCCAATGTCGCCGCAGGATTGCACAATCTGCGGACAATCCTGGCGGCGTGGAAGGTGAACGTCAATCTCTTCCCCGCGACCGTGGCAGCCATCGATGCCCAACCCCGCGACGCGGGCAAGCGCTACCTGGCCAATCTGAAAGCCAAGCAGCACGCTGAGGCCGCAAAGGTGTGAAGCACGGGCAGGTGATGCCCGCAACAGCGGCGAATGCGCAGCGACAGCCATGCATTCGCCGCCGTTTTTTTTATGGCTCAGGCGTTGGAGAAGGTGACGGGAAGATGGCGCACGCCCGAGACGATGTTGCCGCCGAGCGGCTCCAGCGTGACGTTGGGGACGCGCCGAATGTCGCGCAGACGCGCCAGCATCTCGCCAAGGGCCACACGCGCCTCCAGGCGGGCCAGTGGCGCGCCCAAACAGAAATGGATGCCATAGCCAAAACCCAGATGGCGGTTCGGCGTTCGGGTGATGTCGAAGCGCTCCGGTTCGGGGAACTGCGCCCCATCGCGATTCGCCGAGCCGATCCAGGCGATCATGGCGCTGCCAGCGGGGACGCGCTGCCCACTGAGTTCGACATCTTTGACGGCGGCGCGAAACATCATCGGCACGGGGGCGCGGTAGCGCAGCACCTCTTCGATGGCGGTCGGCAACAGTTGTGGGGCTGCCCGCAACTGTTGCTCGGTGGCGGGGGATTCATCGAAGCAGAGCAGCGCGTTGCCGAGCAGGTTGGTGGTCGTTTCGTTGCCCGCGACCAGCAGCAAGATGCAGAAACCGATCAGTTCCTGCATGCTCAGATGCTCGCCATCGACCTGCGCCGCAATGAGCGCGCTGATGAGGTCATCCTGGGGAGCGGTTTTGCGGGCCTCAATGGTGTGGCGGAAATAGTCGACCATTTCACCATACCAATCCGCCCCCATGGTCGCCAGTGCCGCCGCGACGGCCTCTTCCTGGCTGCCCTGCACGATGGCATCGGACCACACCTTGAAGCGCGCCCGATCCGCCACAGGGATGCCCAACATCTCGGCGATGACCGTCACCGGCAAGGGGTAGGCGAGGTCGGTGATGACGTCCATTGTTCCGCGTCCCACGACGGCGTCGAGCAATTCGTTGGTGATGGCACGGATGCGCGGCTCAAGCTGGGCCACCGCGCGTGGGGTGAAGGCCATGGCTGCCAGGGTGCGCAACTGGCGATGGCGGGGTGGGTCGAGGCTGATGATGCTCGCCCCCAGCGGGTCGGTGCCACCACCACGCCCCTCCTGAGATGAGAAGGTTTCATAATCCGAGAGGACGCGCTGCACGTCGTCATAGCGAAACACATGCCACGGTCCCCCGCCACCTTGCTGAAAGACGGGCGCGTGTTCGCGCATGGTCGCATACCACGGAAAGGGATCAAGTTTTGAATACAGAGCCATTGGGTTCATTGATGCTATCCTTCAGGGGGGCAGCAAGCGATCGCGTTGCCACGGTTGATTCGGTGTCTTGTACATCGTAGCAAACATTCCCCTGATATGCCACAATAGAATCTGATGATGGACAGCACAGGGGGAAAAGTCGATGCAGCCCGATATGTTGTCAACGGGACAAGGGATCTTGGCAAGCCAGCCATTCAGCGCGCTCTTGGGGGCGGAATTGACGGCCTTCGCGCCAGGGTTGGCGACCATCGAATTAGCCAATCGTGCCGATTTCGCTCAGCAGTTTGGCTTGGTGCATGGGGGCGTGCTGAGCTACCTCGCAGATAACGCCCTCACCTTTGCGGGCGGCACAGTGTTGGGGGCCAGTGTGCTGACGGCGGAATATAAGATCAACTATGTGCGCGCGGCACGGGGCGAGCGGCTGATTGCACGGGCCACGGTCATCGCCGCCACCGCGCGCCAGGCGGTCTGTCGCTGCGATGTCTTCATCGTCAGCAATGGCAGCGAGACGCTATGCGCCACGGCGCAGGGCACCATCGTCAAGACTGGAGACTAGCCACTGCACACAGTGGCGCGTCGATGGTACCCTGGCCTTGGATGCCGCCGCCAAATTGCTCATCCGCAAACACTGCCCTTGACAGCCTCATGGATACGTGCTATTCTGTCTCTTGTCATCGGCATGTGCCAAGATAGCTCAGTCGGTAGAGCACAGCACTGAAAATGCTGGGGTCATCGGTTCGATCCCGATTCTTGGCACCCTCTTCCCACGTTTTAGCGTCTTCCCCGTTCGCATATGTCCCACCCTCCCGCCGTGCTATAATGTTGCCCAGAGATCGGCGTGAGGAAGCACACCATGTTACCATTTTTTGACTCTGAGCTTTTGCTGATGGCAATACCCGCACGGCACAGCCCCACCACAACGTTCCAGCCGCCACTGCTGGGCAGTCGTTTGCTGCCCTTGCGCGTGGTCCCCCACCCTCCTGCTTCCCTGGATGCGTTGATGCAGCATGCCTATTCGAGAAAGCAGGAGACCAATGTCACAGCTTCCACTATCACCACTGGATCAAACTTCAGCGCCCCAGCTACCTTCCCTCTGGCGGAATCGCGATTTTTTGTTGCTCA
>JACDGC010000493.1:0-1149 GCA_013815535.1 Ktedonobacterales bacterium | reverse complement strand
CGAGCCTGGCGCTGCCACTCCTCGTCCTGGCGCTGACCCACTCACCAGCGCTGGCGGGTGGGCTGCTGGCGTTGGATATGTTGCCCTGGCTGCTCTTTAGTTTGCCGTTGGGGGCGCTGCTCGACCGCTGGAACCGCCAGCGTGTGATGATCTGGTGTGATGTCGTGCGCTTCGGGGTGTTGGGGTCGGTGCCCATCGCCTTCGCGCTGGGGCGACTCAGCGTGGGGCAATTGGCCGTGGTCACCTTCGTCAGCGGCACGGCTAACGTCTGCTTCGAGTTGGCACAGCTCGCCGCCCTCCCCAACATCGTGCCCGGCCACCATCTGGCGCGGGCCTATTCCATCACTGAGGTGACGACTGCCAGCAGTAAGTTGGTGGGGCCGCCATTGGGGGGCTTGTTGATCGGCTTGGCGCGCACCACCCTCGTCGGCGCGACCCTGGCCTATCTGATCGATAGCCTCACCTATCTGGCCTCGGTCGCCACCTTGCGTGGCATGCGCGGTCCATTTCAGGAGCATCGCCTCAGCCAGGGGCCGCAGCATCTCTGGCGAGACATCGCCGCCGGATTGCAGACGTTGTGGCGTCAGCCGCTGCTGCGCCTCTTGGTGATGCTCACCGCAACGGTCAATTTTTTGATGGCCTCGCTCACGTTGACGATCATTGTCAAGGCCACAGCACTACATGCCACCCCAACAGTGATCGGCCTGATCTTTGGCGGCGCGGGGGCAGGGGGGCTGGTGGGGGGCATCCTAGCGCCCTGGCTGCGGCAACGGCTGCGCATTGGCCAGGCCATCTTGGGGGCGCTGGTGGTATGGGCAGTGTCCTGTGCCACGCTGGCGGTGGCAGCGGTGCCAGTGGTGCTGGCACTGGGGGCCACGCTGATTGACCTGCTGTGGCCAATCTATGCCGTCGTGCTGGTGACATATCGCCTGACATTGGTCCCCGACCAGATGCAAGGGCGCATCAACAGTTCGTTTCGCTTCATCTCATTTGGCAGCGAGGCAGTGGGGAGCGCGCTGGGGGGCCTCGCGCTGGCCGCGCTTGGCCCACAGCGCGTATTGTGGGCGATCACGCTGGGACTGGCACTCCTTGTGGTGGGTGCCAGTCGCACATCCCTTCGCCGTGGGTGAAGGGGGCTAGTGCCCGCCG
>JACDGC010000492.1 GCA_013815535.1 Ktedonobacterales bacterium | reverse complement strand
CGGTAAGGAGCGCGAGAAACGGTGCAGGAATGGTCTCCATGAACATGCCTCCAGACGACGATGTGTCGTCTTTCAGCCTATCACTTCTGCGAAAAGTGCCAAAGTCGAGCCTGTACCGCCAATGCGGTGATCACGTGGGGCGCATTTACCAACATCTTCGTCTAAGGAGTTTTCCATGCAGACCATGAATATCGCTGTCGCCATTCCCGTCCCTGAAACGATTACCATCATTGTGCTCGGCGATGTGTTCCACTCCATGCTGGCTGGGCCAGCCGCCGAGGTGACGTTGGTTGCCCTCAAACAAGCCGTCGCCAAACTCGAATCCCAGCTTACTCCGGCGACGCCCCCCGCCCCCGCCGTGGATGCCGCCCCTGCCCTGCCCGAATCTCCACCTAATGAGGAACCAGCCACATGACGTGGCCGTGGGAACGGGGGCAGCACACGGGGGGCATCAGCTATTCCGACATGCAGCAGTTAGTGCGCGAAGCCGTTGCCAGTGCGAATGCGCCCGTCCTCCAACAGGTGAGCCGTTTGGCAGAAAAGGTCGATACCCTCACCGCTGACCACGTGACGCGCACGGACATTGACGGCATCCGGCGTGACATGCAGAAAGGGTTTGAGCAAACCGATTCCAAATATATGTCACGTGAGATGGCGGATCGGCGCTACAGCGAATTGGATACCCGCATCACCGACCTGCGCGGCGACACCGAGAAGTTTCAGGAATCAATCAAGACGGATGCCAGCAGCGCATGGAGTCGCTACGCCGTTATCGGCGGCATTATCTTCGGGGCATGTGGGTTTCTCATCTCGCTCTACACCAACGTCATTGCCCACCTCTCGTTCCATCCCTGAAAGGAGCCAGCATGAGTTTGAGGATTATCCCCAGTGCCAACCGCTACGGTCGAGGGATCAGTGAGTTCACCAGTGACCGCACCCTCAATGGCACCTGCACCCAGACGGCGTTAGAAATCTGCGTTGCGGCCACCGAGGACCGCGATCCCAGTCCCGCCAAGATGGTCGGTTATGTGCGCGACATGGCGGCGCGCGGGTGGTGCAGCCCCAATGGCGCAGCACGGCTGGACTACACCGCCCATTACGCCCGTGAGGTGCTGCGTAAGCCGATCCTCAAAGAGATCGACTACGCCAACCGCAATGTCAACGAGGAGATCGCCGAAGATTGGCATGCGCTGTTAGTGCAGCACGCAGGTATCCATCCCATCTTGATGCAGGTGGCCTATGGCGCGCGGCTGGTTGATAAAGAGACAGCAGTGCGCGACGAGGCGGCGGGGGCCAATCCGCCGCTGCGCTACCATGCCATTGCCGTGGTTGGGAAAGACGAGCGGGGGTACATTTGCGCTGATGGCGACCACCCCCAAGTCACGACACGTTTTCAGGTTTATGACTACGACCGCCGCGATGCAGCGGGCAACATCGTCAATTCCCTGCGTGCGGCGATCCCCTGTGGCTTGATTATTTTTGATATGCCGCCATCCGCTCCCACACCCGCTCCCAAGCCGACCACCTCGCCGCTCACAACACCCTCACCGGACCCTGCCGCGGCACTGCGTGCGGCACTCACGGATATCGTCACCCGCGCACAAAGCGCCCTGAAAGGATAACCCCATGTCCACCCCTTCACTTCCCACGGGACCCAAGCCTGGCGTGCAAACCAGCGAGTTTTGGAGTGCCATGCTCGGCAACTTCATCGGCATCCTCCTTACCACGGGGGTCATCACATCGCATCAAGCCACCGTGGCGAATGGGTGGCTCCCCGTCGCAGGGGGCATCGCGCTGTTTGTTGTGAGCAACGGTGGCTATCTGCTGTCTCGGACGAAGCTCAAAGCGCCGTGGGAAGAAGCGCGGGCGGCGCTGTTAGGTATTCTGACAACCCCGCCACCGGAATTGCCTTTTGCCCCATCCTCGCCCTCATATGCCCACGATGCCCTGCCCGCCGACGCGCCTTACCCAACACTGGCCGAGAGTGCCCAGCCGCCCGCGGACGTGACGCTCGCTGTCCCGCCTGTGGTGGTTCCTGCGGGTGATTCTCCTACCGCGACCATTCCCACCATCATCGCCGCCCAATCGTAAATTACGGCACGCCTGAAAGAAAAACCCCTGCCAAACCATTTCGGTTTGGCAGGGGTGTGATGATTGACAATAGGTACACGAGCAGGTATAGTAGTCGATAAGCTGACTGATGAGGCGCGAGACGAGGGGATTACGGCCCCCCGCCCCGCTGCACCGACATCGAACCGAGGCGCGATGGCGGGCTGTGGCTTAGTATAGCAGACCTTGCTATGCTTGTGAATTGGAGTGCGTAGGATCATGATGCCTTACATGACCGACCTGGCCGCGTCTGTCGCATTGTGTACAGATGCCATAGGCGCGGTTTTTCTCTTTATCCACAGACAATAGCATAAGCACACCAGAGGGGACGACTGCCCCTCCGATGGCCCCCGCCATCGTTATATGGGAAGGATTTTCCGTGTGCTGATCCTCCCCTGACGCTCTTGCGTGAAGTCCATTTCTTTTGTCTTGCGACAAAGGCGGGCATGTTATTGTCCCCGAATCACCGATTGGGGGAGAACGATGGGTGATGCCAAAGAAGTCATACCCGCAGCGTGCGGTCCCTATATCCCTGAACGCCTGATTGGTCAAGGGGGCGTGGCCGAGGTGTGGCAAGCGCGCGACCGTCGCGGCAATGATGTCGCGGTGAAGATCGTCAACCGGGCATTCAGTGCCTCGCAGCCAGAGATGAACATCGGCGAGCGCTTTGCCGATGAGGCGCAAGCCCTGACCGAGTTACAGCATCCCCATATCGTGCGGATGCTGAGTTGGGGCGAAGACCCCGACCGCTGGTGGATCGCCATGCCCTACATTCGGGGTGGCAGTCTGTCACGGACCATGAGTCACTTGGGGGATAAACGCCTCAACTTCACGCTGGCAATCCGCTACACCATCCAAATGTGTGGCGCACTGACCTATGTCCATGGATGCGGCATCATCCACCGGGACGTGAAGCCCGCCAATATCCTCATTAGTGGGGAAGACCCGCAGCACTGCTATCTCACCGACTTTGGCATTGCCCGTCTCGTGACGAACCCGCGCCTGACGACCGCCAAGAAGGCCATCGGGACGCCGGAGTATATGTCACCCGAACAAGCACGCGGCCAAGACGTTGACGGTAAAGCCGATGTCTATGCCCTCGCCTGTGCCCTCTATGAGATGCTGGTGGATCACCCGCCCTTCTGGGACGGGTCGCCCATGGAGATTGCGAGTGCCCATGTCCATGGCAAAATCCCGCGCATCACCGACAATCGCGCCGTCAACGACGGCCTGCTGCTGCTGCTGCTAGAAGCCCTCGACAAAAATCCCGCCCAGCGGCCCACCGCCGTCCAATTCGCGCACGCCCTCGCGCCCTTCTTGCGGCGCGGTTAGGAGTAACATGCACGTCAACAACAACGACAGCCTGTCCAGAATGATTCCCTGCACGACCTGCGACCGAACGGGACGGCTCGAAAATGGAGCCACCTGCCCGGAGTGTCGAGGGAAGGGCGCGATCCCGTCCTCGCGGGTCATCGCCGCTCACCCAAGGACGCCCACCAATGGGGTGCCGCCCACCTCGCCACCCAACAGGGGAGGTGCCACCCATCCCGCCACATGGCAACCCGTCGCCCGACGCGATCAACCGCCAGCGCGCGACCGTTCGGGCCTGTGGTGGTTGCTCGCCATTCCCCTGACCCTGCTCGCCCTTGGCATCGTCTGGGGCTGGCGCAGCGGCGCAGCGGCGACCTTTATTAACAATCCATCATTTAGCCAAACCCAATCGCAGAGCCAAGGGCAAACCCAAACCAACGGCGCGACAGCGACCCCAGGCGGCGCTGGCATCGGCGGCACCAACCCCACGGCAACGCGCGTCACCGC
>JACDGC010000018.1:9843-18508 GCA_013815535.1 Ktedonobacterales bacterium | reverse complement strand
GTCAAGCGACCACCCCCCCATTTCTTTGCAGGACTTGGCGGCGCTGGGGGCTCTGTATGCCAACGTGGGGGATGCCGCCACCCATCTCACCTGGATGGAAGAACGCACCTGGCTGGTGCAGCGGGCCGATGGCACGCAGCGTGCCATCAGCGTGCAACCCGCGCCGCTGCGCGATCCGGTCAGCGGCGAAATCGTTGGCGCGGTGCACACCCTGCAAAGTGTCCAGAGTTGGTACGATCAAGATGCCACAAAAGAAGAGTTCTTGAGTGTTGCCAGCCACGAGTTGCGCGCCCCCCTGCAACCGTTGATCTTGGCCAGCCGGTTCATTCAACGCTGGATCGACCGCCCCGAGCACCACGTCGAATTGGCCACCTTGGCCGATCAGATCGTGCAACAATCCAAACGCCTGAGCCAGCTTGTGTTGGATATGATCAATATGACGCGCATCAACTCCGGCGTTTTCGTCATTGAACGCGGGGCCACCGATGTCGCCAAGATTGTGCGCGATGTCGTTGCCGAGCACCAGTCCCTGACCAAGCGCGACATCACGCTGGTGGGCGCAGATGCACCAATCCCCATGCAGGCGGATGATGAAAAGCTGTGGCAGGCCTTCACGAATCTCATCAGCAATGCCATCAAATACTCACCCGCTCCAGCCCCCGTCACCGTCACGCTCAGCCACTTCACCGCAGCAGATGCCTCCCCGTGGCTGCGGGTGGCGGTGCATGACGAGGGCAATGGCATCCCCCCCGAGCAAGTGCAGCATGTCTTTGACCGCTTTTATCGCGCCGCTGTCTCTAAGGGGATGGAGCGCCAACAGCAAGATGGGCTGGGGCTGGGCCTCTACATCACACGCGCCATCGTCACGGGCCACAGGGGCCGCATCGCAGCGACCTCCGTGGTGGGCGAGGGCAGCACCTTCACCATCGAGCTACCCCTACAGCAACTCGATGGTGAAGGTGCGGTCAGTGAGTGACTCAGCGTGGCCGTTATACGCACATGGCAGCAGGAATATGGAAGTTAATATCCCATTCTCCCGTGTTAGCGCCATGGCTCCCGGTGAACACATCCACAGTGTAGCAAAAGGTCGGATCTGACGGGTTGGGCTTTTGGGCATGTACGCCCGTGGGACTACTCGAAAGCACCTTCCAGCCGCCTTTGCCAATCGAATTTTTCAGGAAGGCAGCGATGGTGCTCGCGTTTCCTGCGCTGCACATGCGATAGCCGTGTGACCCCGCCGCGCCCCCAAAGTCATTGTAGCTAGTTACTGGTGGATATTGAAAACCATCATCTGGCCCACCATTGCCGAACGAGTTGCCACCAGTCGTCATGTCGGCCACGTTGCAAGTGCCCGCTGGTGGCGGCACAAACACGCGCCATTGATACGTCACCACATTGTTGCCACGGTCGGTGACGGACTCAAGCCCCAGCAATCGCCGCGCGACGGGGTTGGCCCCTTTTTGCCAACAATACGGATCGCCACACGGTTGCTGGAACGCGCCATCAAAGGGGAGGGTGGGATCGGTTGCCCAGGCATTCGCGCCAAGGTTTGTGACATAAAACGATCTCACTGCGGCGGCGGAAGTGCCCGAAGAGCACACCGCGAACGTCGAAACTGTATAGGAGCCCGTCCCACTGTGCACAGGAGTCAGACCCGTGCTGACTGAATCAGCGGGGAAGGGGAGGTCGCTGAAGCTGGGGCCGCCACTGGCGGGGCCTGCCCCCGACAACAGCGCTGCACAGGTCGCGGGGACGCTGGTGGGCGTGTCGCTCGCTGCGGTGGGCGTGCTGCCCGCCACCGTGCCAATGGGCGTCGCCGTTGTCACGGTGGAAGTCGCCGTGCAGGCTGCCAGCAGAACCAGCAGCGTTCCACAAAAAAGGGCCAATGCGCTATGGTGATTGCGAATATGAAGCATCGCGTGCTCTCCTGTTCGTCATCTCTCAGTTCGCGCGTCTTGCGAACGAGTGCCGCGTTCACAGAGAAAAACGCAGGTGCCACGCATTTGTGGGCACAGAGCGCGATGCGCTACGTTTCCGCCGCGAATTTCGCGTGCAGGGCGCGGGCCACGGGCTCCGTCACAAACGTGTCAACGGGGGCACCCAACCGCGCCACTTCCTTCACCAGCGAGGCACTGATGAAAAGATGCGGCAGATCGGTCACCAGCAGCACCACTTCCAGTTCGGGGGCGAGGCGGCGATACATGTGGGCCTGCTGAAACTCCGTCTCGAAATCATTGACCGTGCGCAGGCCACGGATGAGCGCGGTCGCCCCCACCGAATGGGCGAAGTTCGTGGTCAGTTCGTCATAGGTGCGAATCTCGATATTCGCTGGCGCACCCTGCGCCGCCAGGGAGGCCTGCCACAACCCCACACGCTCATCGGGGGTGAAGAGCACGTTCTTGGCGGGGCGGGCATACACCGCCACCACCAGCCGCTCCACCAGCCGTGCGGCCCGACATGCGATGTCGATATGCCCGAGCGTCGGTGGATCGAAGCTGCCTGGATACATGCCGATGACAGCGGGATGCGCTGGTTGCGCCATGGTGTACCTGCCCTTCGCGCGATATGCGCGTATTTTTCGCAAAGGTTGCCCGTATTCTATCGCATCCGCGCAAGCGCTGCCTCGCCCTCGCCCCGCCAGGTCTGGTATACTGGTGGATAAACACCATATGAAGCAGCGGGGGGCATATGCGCTATCAACCAGAGCAACTAGCTGGCGGACTGTATGGGTTGTTGATCGGCGATGCTTTGGGGGTCCCATACGAGTTCAATGCGCCAACCGATCTGCCACCCCTGGCTGACATCGAGTTGCAGCCCCCGGCGAATTTCACCCGCTCACATGCGGGCACGCCGCCCGGCACGTGGTCTGATGATGGGGCACTGGCGTTGTGCCTGCTGGCATCACTGCTGGAACGCGGCCAGTTCGACCCAGAGGATGCCGGGCGGCGCTTCGTGGATTGGCGCGAACACGGCTACATGGCGGTCGATAGCCGCGTCTTTGACATCGGCGGGACGACCGAAGATGCCCTGGATGCCCTGCAACATGGAACGCCTGCCCTCGAAGCGGGGCGCAGCGATGAATGGGCGCAAGGGAATGGTTCGCTGATGCGCGTGCTGCCCCTGGCACTGTGGCACCGGGGCGATGATGCCGCGCTGGCACATGACGCCACCGCGCAGTCGCGCATCACCCACGCCCACCCCTCGGCCCGTGCATGTTGCGCGCTCTATTGCTTGTGGGCCCGCCGCACCCTCGCAGGGGACGCCGACCCGTGGGCGTCTGCCATCATGGCCTTCCGCGCCATCTATGCGTCAGAGACGCCAGAGCGCATCATGTTGGATGAGATCATCCGGCCCGAGGAACCCTATCGCACGCGCGGCAGCGGCTTCGTGGTGGATACGCTGCGCTCAGCCCAAAGTGTGCAGGGCGCGGGTGACTATGCGGCGGTGGTCAAAGCCGCCATAGCACTGGGCAACGACACCGACACGACCGCGTGCGTGGCAGGGGGCATCGCGGGCCTTCGTTTCGGTCTTACGGGCATCCCGGTGCGCTGGCGCGACGGGCTGCGGGGCCACGCGCTCGTTGCACCCCTGGTGCAGCAACTCATCGCCTGGCACGCGACATAGCGGGCGATCATCCGCTGGCCGGGAGGACACTGCTAGCCAGCATCGAATCATCCATGGCGGAACAGCGGTGACGGGAACCAATGGCACCGCTTGGCACGTTCCCACCAACCCTGGCACGGCCACGGACAAAGCATCGCCCCATTAGGAGATGCCGTGCGACAAACGGGCAAGGGCTGCGGTCCGATTATGCACATGCAGTTTGCTATAGATATTTTCTAAGTGCTTCTTCACGGTTTTCAACGACAAGCATAACTCCTCAGCAATTGCCAGGTTAGCATATCCCGCAGCGACTAACCGCATGATTTCTTTTTCGCGCTTGCTCAACAGAGAGTTTCTCTGCTCGGCGGAAAAATGGGGCGGATCTATTAAGTCGAGCAGACCCTTACTTTGCAGATGCGCTTCCAAATAGGGATCGAGATAAGGGAATTCAAGCTGTGGGGTGAGTTCGTCTAAGCGATTCAGCACCTTTTTGGCCTGCTTGATATCATCGACATCAAGCGCATAACGAGCTTGATCGATCAAAATCGCTCGCAATGTGTTGGTGTCGCTGCTTGCCATGGCGAGCAATGCGGCCATATCTGACAGCTTCTCAGCACGAATGTCATTTTTCTCAGCACGCGCCACCTCCGTCTGCACCACCACTCTGAACAAACTGTTTCCAGAAAGGGGGGCAGCGACCCCCAAAGATGCTAAGGCTTTCAGGCATTGCTGATCCTCGGCATAGGCGAAATCGAGATCATGTGCGGCTCTTCGATAAAAGCTGTGGATAAATTTCGCTAACACGGCCCCCTGAGCATCCTGCACGGGATATATTTTTAGGAACTGTTCGGCATTTTCGGGGGTTTCAATGATATCGATGGTATGAGAAAAATTGACGAATGGCTCGCACAGCAATTGCGGCAGATTGGCGGATCGTCCAAGCCTCACTGCTTTATACCAATAGACTCTCCCTTCTTGATGGAATCCCCGTCTAAAGCTGACGTTGCCGAGCAGCGTTAAAAAGTAGACATAGTCTTTGAGTGAATCGAGCGCCTTGCTTGCCTGGATTCCCAGCAGCAGAATCTGCTGTGCCACACGAAAATCGTTGAGCCTCGGCAAAACGAGCGCCAGACATCGCACCAAACGAATCACAACTTCATCGGCTCCCTGTCGATTTGCCTGGATGAGGGCATAAAAGAGAATTTCCCATTCTTGCTCAAGCTGGATGATATCTCCATAATAATGTTCAGCAAAGCTCAATGCAGCATCTTGCACATGCGTCAGCGACTGTGTCGCCCATTCAGGCAAGCGTGCTTCAATATAGCGTTGAAGGACGGCTGATTGCACAGCGTCTAACGGAGCATGTAGGTCGGCTGGTAAGAGCGGATGGGTAATTGGATAGGGTTGATCTTTCATGGCAGCGGCGGACCCCTCGCACGCAATGAATGCTCGCGCTTCGGCACATTTTCAGCAACCATATATGCGAGCGCTTGACTGAATGTTTGTTACATTCTAGCATACACTTTACATTGTGCCAGCGGCGCGTCGCAGCGAAACCGTTGACTGTTGCTCGCATTGAAAGGAGCCGCCCTGAAGCCTTGCTCACCCGCTAAAATGACCTACGCGTGTGACATAATGGGGGACACAGAAAACGAACGGAGGGCGCGCGGATGACCCAACCGACAAACGACACCATTACCACCTACTTTCTGGCCGAGGGGCGACAAACTGGCGCGGAGGTCGCGGCACAACTGGCAGCGTTCATCCGCGCGGCAACCACCAGCCTGGATATCGCCATCTATGACTTTCGCTTGGCACCACCAACGGCAACGGTCATCGCCGCCGCTCTGCATGAGCGCGCGGCGGCGGGCGTCGCCATCCGCATCGCGTATGATGCGGATAAGCCGCCCCAGCCATTGATGGCAGCGGCAGACCCCGCCCCCGCTGGCACGGGCGCGTTTGTGCAAGCGCTCGGGCTGCCTTTTCGCCGCATCGGTGGTCAAAAGTTGATGCACAATAAATATGTGGTGCGAGATGGGGCGACGCCCAACGCCGCCGTCTGGACCGGATCGCTCAACTTCACCGATGATGCCTGGACCTTGCAAGAAAATAATGTCATCACCCTGGCTTCAGCCGAAGCAGCCACGGAATACGCACAAGACTTCACCCAACTGTGGGAACGTGAGCATATCGAAGGCACTGGCAACGTGGCGGCCCCAACGTTGGCACTGCGCTACGGCGGCCAGGCAGCGACAGCACACATCCTCTTTTCCCCCGCGAATGGTATGACCATTGACGAGCAGGTGGCGCTCACCGTCGCGAGGGCACAGCGCCGTGTGCGTCTTTGCAGCATGTTGCTCAATTCAGGCGCGCTCCTCAACGCGCTAGAGGACGTGCAGCGCGTCGGAGCCGTCCCCATCGACGGCATCTATGACCAGACGCAAATGGCGCAGGTGCTGTTGCAGTGGCAAGACGTCCCGCACAACCACTGGAAGATCAACGCGGTGGAACGGATCGTCGCCGCCACGCATCTGGTGGGCAAGGCTTCGACGCCCTATAGCCCCACCAGCCGTCACGACTTCATGCACAACAAGATCATCGTTGTCGATGACACCGTCATCACTGGCTCGTACAATTTTTCACGCAGCGCTGAGGAAAACGCCGAGAATGTGCTGTTCATCCAATCCGCGCCACTCGCTGACCACTACAGCACCTACATCGATGGGCTCAAGGCGCACTATGCGCGCTAAGCCCTCCTGGGAGGTACATCCCTCTCTCTGCCAGAAAGATCTCCAGATGGCGCGCTCGACGGCTACATTGAAGCATTTTCAGCGATGCCGCACATCAGCCAGAGCGCGCGCAGCGCCTTGAGGTCATGACACCAACTGGACGCGGATGAGGGTGAAGCGCGCCGCCGCCGCTGTGGCCGACGCACGGTCGAGCTGCCCATTCGCGGTGCGACTCACCCCATAGGCACGCGCGGCTGCGGGGGAGGCTTGCACGAAATCCCACAACGCTGGATCGATCACGTCGGGTTGCCCATGCGTCACGGTTGCCGTCCCGTGCAATGTCTTACCCGCAAGCAACAGCGTCACCTTGGGCTGGGCTTGCAGATTTTTGTACCAATCGTGGTCGGTGAAGAGGGTCACCACCTCTCCCATGCGCTGATAGCCGACGGGCGTCGTGAAGCGTTTCCCGCTCTTGCGACCCGTGAAAGTCAATAACAAGATTGCGCGGCTGAGCGGTGTGGTGAAGGGCAGGTGCAGCGCCGCCCCCAAAAGGCGATTGGCGAGCTTGGGTGGTTGGCGCGGCGCGGTGGGGGTGGGTGTCGTCATGGCAAAAGCTCCGTTGGGGTTAAAGTTGCGCGTTGGCTCACAATGAACTGCTGCATGGTTGTTGGCGCTCGACCCAGCAGATCCGCCAGGGCGGGCGTGATGGTCGCCGCCAGCCCCAGCCGCGCTGTGGTGTAGATGGCCGCCGTCACCACAATGAAACTGGTGGGCTGACCTTGGGCGTGCATCCCCCGCGCAAAGGTCAACAGCGATGGATGGGTATAGGTGATCCGCCGCCCCAGCACCTCGGTCATTTCTGCCGCCACCTGGGTATAGGTCAGCGCTTCACTCCCGGTGAGGTCATAGGCGTGCCCCCCGTGGCCCGGTGTGGTGAGGGTCGTCACGGCGACAGCGGCGACATCATCTCCGTCGATGAAACTGGTGCGTCCGTTGCCAGCGGGAACGGCGATGCGGTTGTCATCACGAATCTCATGCAGATGCGTGGTGGTGAGATTTTGCATGAAGAAGCTGGGCCGCAGGAAGGTCCAGCCTACCCCGCTGGTTTCGAGATATTGCTCGACGCGGCGATGGGGCACCACGCGAATCTTTTCCGCCCCCAGCAACGACAAAAACACGATCTGCTCCACCCCCGCCGCCCGCGCTGCGTCGATGAATGGGTTGATGTACCGTTTGGTATCGGAGAGGGCGGGCGGGCGCATCAAAAATACCTGCTTGACGCCCGCCAGCGCCGGAGCGAACGTCTCTGGCTGCGCGAAATCGAAGCGCACCGCATCATGCCCCGCATGGCGCACATCCGCGACATCGCGCACTGCCGCGCGGGCAGGCACGCCAGCCGCTGCCAGACCGCGCATGACCGCCGCGCCGACATTCCCCGTCGCGCCCGTCACCAAGATCGAATCCATCATGTTACCTTCTGACATCCACCATTGCGCAACGATGTTCGTGTCCATGCATGCGATGTCTGTGTTTAGCTGGGGAGCGTGCATCTACCCTGCCCCACAATTCATGCCAAGCATTACTCACCCTGCACAGTGTTCCACGCCTGCACAGCGGGGTCATCATCGGTTGGCACCCAGGCAATCAGCAGGCGGGGCGTGGTGTCATCATCTTCATCATCAGGGGTGAAGTGATAGCGGGCATCTTCGGCGGGGAGGATGACCGTCTCGCCCGTTTCCAGCACCAGGCCACGTGGGGCAGCGGAATCGCCCCAACTCAGTTCCACCTGACCACTGATGACCGTGACGATCTGCATGCTCGTGCCATCCGTCTCGCGGCGGGCGGTGTAACCATGTGCCAGCGTGATCTCGGCCAAAGCAAAGTGCCGATCAGCCACGAGCAACTGCTCGCGCGGGTCGGCATCGCCCGTGGCCGTCTGGGGGCCAACCGCGACGGGGCGCGTGGTGTGGCGCGGCAAAGGCTCGTACTCCAGCACTTCGAGGGACTGCGCCACGTGCAGGTCGCGGGGCTGGCCGTTCGCGTCGGTTCGGCCAAAATCATGCAGCCGATAGGTCACATCTGAATATTCTTGAATCTCATAAATGACGATGCCCGCGCCCAACGCATGAATCGTCCCCGCGCGGTTCAACACCACATCGCCCGGATGCACCGGCACGTGCGCGATCAAAGATTCAAGGGTGCCCGTGCGGATGGCCAGCGCGACCGCATCACGATCCGTGGCCGCCGCAAAGCCGTGCATGATGCGCGCGTTCCCGTCGGTGTGCAGAATGCGCCACGCCTCGGTCTTCCCCAGGCTGCCGTGCTCGTGCGCG
>JACDGC010000018.1:0-9833 GCA_013815535.1 Ktedonobacterales bacterium | reverse complement strand
GCGTAGGAATCATCTGGGTGCACCTGCACCGAGAGCCACGCCTGAGCATCCAAAAATTTCACTAACAAGGGAAAGCGATCACCGAAGACGGCCCGCGCCCGTGTGCCATACAGCCGCACCCCCAATTCCTCGGTCAGGTCGGCCAGGGTCCGTCCGCTATAGGGGGGGTTGGTCGCAGTCGCCGTGAGCGCGGTCTCCCAGGCTTCACCAATTTTGACATCAGCGGGCGCACGCTTGCCCAGCAGCGACGCCAGATGCGTGCCACCCCAGATCGTTTCTTTCAGCACGCCGCGCAAGGCGATGGGGTCCAGGCTCACAGAGGTTGCTCCTTCTTCCACAAACAGTGAAGCGGATATCATGGGTTGTGTTACCATGATATCCGCTCGATGAAACGGATCGCTAGGGGTACGCGGGTTACGATATCTTATTGAGCAAGGCGACAATGCGTACCACTTCATCGCTGGCGCGCTCGGGCGGCATGTCGCGCAGACAGCGATCCACATGCAAGCGCACGATTTCGCTGGCGACGCGGTCCATCCCGGCGCGTACGGCCAAGAGCTGCGTGATGACATCTTCGCAGGTGCGGTCTTCATCGATCATCCGCGCGATACCCCGGATCTGCCCCTCGATGCGTCGTAGGCGCAGACCCAGATCCGCCCCCCCCTGCCCGGCACCTGCCGCCTCGGCCACCGCGTCCGGGGGCGTGGCAGAGAGCGCTTCATCAGACTGGCGCATCAAAGGTTTGCCTCCAATGGAGCTAGGCGGTGCGCGTGGCTGAGGCCAGCACGCTGTCGATGTGCTGCTTCAGGTCGTTGCGCGGGCGGGCACCCACCAACTGCTCGACCAACTGCCCTTTATAGAAGAAGAGCAGGGTAGGAATGCCCTGGATGCCATACTGCATCATCGTCTTGGGATGGTCATCGGTGTTGATCTTGGCAAAGGTCATCTTGCCCGCGTATTCGCGCGCGAGCTCCTCGAAGGCCGGGGCCATGGCGCGGCAGGGTCCACACCAGGGTGCCCAGAAATCGACGACGACGGGCTTATCAGACTCAAGCACATCCTGCTTGAAGGAACTATCGGTGAGTGTGGTGTATGCATCCATTGGATGTCAGTCTCCTGCGGTGTTCATATTTTTGATACCCCCCATGGGTATCCACTAGGTGTATTATACCACTCACACACAGGAAAAGGAAGAGCATGCCCGAGGGCGTGGTGGCGTCAAAACTGCTTCCCACATGTGCTATGATGAGAGAAACATCTCGCACATCCTTCACGAAAGGATCATGGCTATGCAACCATCCGCCGCGTGTCAGCACCTTCCCCTCCGTGTCGCCATGATCATAGGCGGCTGCCCCAGCGCGCCAGCAATTACCGCGCGGCCATGAGGGTCGCCGCCTAACCGTTTCACCCACAGACAATCTCGTACTGTGCGATGTGCTGTTCACAAGATGGCGCAGCACGGGTATACTACATGTGCAAAAAAGCCTGACCAACACCATAAAGGAGTCGCTTTGTGACGGCATCATCAACCAGGGCGCGAAAATCGGGCAAGCCCAAGGCCCCTTTCACGCCCGTTCCCCCGCTCGCCCGGCTCGACCTGCCCGCGCTCGAGCGTGCATGGCAAGCGCGCTGGCAAGACGAGGGCACCATGGAACGCTATCTGAACCGCAACGAATTGGCGGAACAGCGCTATAGCTTCATCGACGGCCCCATTACCGCAAACAACCAGATGGGCGTCCATCATGCCTGGAATCGCGCGCTGAAGGATTATTATCAGCGCTATCACACCATGCTGGGCCACCGCCAGCGCTACCAGAACGGCTTCGACTGCCAGGGCCTGTGGGTGGAAGTCGAGGTCGAAAAAGAATTCAAGTTCAAGAGCAAGCGCGACATCGAAGACTATGGCATCGCCGCCTTCGTGGAGCGCTGCAAGGAGCGCGTGCAGCGTTTCGCTGACCTCATCACTGAGCAATCCAAGCGGCTGGGCTATTGGATGCACTGGGACGACTCGTACTACACGATGTCGGAGGAAAACAACTACACCATCTGGCACTTCCTCAAAACATGCAACGAACGCGGCTTGATCTATAAAGGGCGCGACGCGATGCCCTGGTGCCCCCGCTGCGCCACTGGCATCAGCGATATGGAGATCAACGAAGGCCGCAAAGAGGTGCAGCACACCAGCCTCTATGTGCGCTTCCCCCTGAAGAACCGCGAACATGAATATCTGCTGGTGTGGACGACGACGCCCTGGACGTTGCCCGCCAACGTCGCCGCCGCCGTGAATCCTGACCTGACCTATGCCAAAGTCGAGCAGGATGGCAACACCTATTATCTCTCGAAGGATCTCGTCGCCAAGCTGGCGAAACTCCGTGGCAAACAACACGGCGAATACACCGTCGTCGGTGAACTGAGCGGCGCGGAGATGGTCGGCTGGGAATATAGCGGCCCCTTCGACGAATTGCAAGCCTGGCGTGACCTCAGCCTGGATATCGATCTGAAAAACACCCGCCCCGTGTCGCTGCGCAATCCCCTGGTCCATCGCGTCGTCGCCTGGAAAGAGGTCGCCGCCGCCGAGGGCACGGGCATCGTCCACATCGCCCCTGGCTGCGGTCGCGAAGACTTCGGGCTGGGCAAAGAAGAAGGGCTGCGTGTCATCGCCCCCATCGACGAAGACGGCGTCTACTTCGCGGGCTATGGGGCCTTCACCGGGCAATATGTCGGTGAGGTCGCGCGCCCAGTGATGGACGACCTCAAGGCCAAAGGCATCTTCTATCAGACCGAGACCATCCAGCACGTGTATCCCCACTGTTGGCGCTGTGGCACTGAATTAGTCTTCCGCAATGTGGAAGAGTGGTTCATCAACATGGGACCCAAAGACGACCCCAACCGCAACGGTTTGCGCTATGAGATCATGGACGTGGTGGAACAGATCCGCTGGTTGCCAGACTTCGGCCTGGAGCGCGAACTGGACTGGCTGCGCAACATGGAAGACTGGATGATCTCCAAGAAGCGTTACTGGGGGCTGGCGCTGCCGATCTTTCAGTGCGACCAGTGCGGCCATTTCGAGGTGATGGGCAGCCGCGAGGAGTTGCACGAACGCGCTGTCACGGGCTGGGATGTCTTCGATGGCCACACGCCGCACCGCCCCTACGTCGACGCGGTGAAGATCAATTGCAGCACGTGCGGCCACCTGGCCGAGCGCGTCAAAGACGTTGGCAATCCTTGGCTCGACGCGGGCATCGTGCCCTATGCCACACTGAAATACAATACCGACCGTGACTATTGGCGCGAATGGTTTCCAGCGGATTTCATCACCGAGAGCTTTCCGGGGCAGTTCCGCAACTGGTTCTATTCGATGCTGGTCATGTCGACGGTGCTGGAAGATGCGCCACCCTTCAAGACCGTGTTGGGGTTCGCTTCGGTGGTCGACCATCAAGGCAACCAAATGAGCAAGAGCAAAGGCACGGCCATCTGGTTCGCCGAGGCGGTGGAAGTGCTCGGCGCGGACACGATGCGCTGGCTCTATGCGACACAGCCACCCGAACAGGACGTGTGGTTCCCGCTGACCCCCGAAGAACTGAGGGCCGCCCAGGGGCACGCTGGCCCCGTGCGCCTGAACGACAAGTTGCATCAGATCCGCAGCACGCTGGATACGCTGTGGAACGTCTATTCCTTCTTTGTCACGTATGCCAACATCGACGGATTCGATCCGGCGCAATACGACGTGCCCGCCGCCAAGCGTGCCGACGTGGACCGCTGGTTGCTGGCGGAGCTGCAAGAGACGGTGCGGCTGGTGACCGAGGGCCTGGACGACTTCAACAGCGTGCAATCGGCGAATGCCATCAGCGATTTCATCGAGCAGGTGTCGAACTGGTACATCCGTCGCGTGCGCCGTCGCTTCTGGAAGAACGCGATGGATGATGACAAGGCAGCGGCATATCTGACGCTCTACGAAGCCTTGGTGGCGATCACCAAACTGCTCGCCCCCTTCACGCCGTTTCTGGCGGAAGAGATCTACACGAATCTGGCGGGTCAACTGGCCGAGACGCCGGATGGCGCGGTGCGGCCCTCCGTGCACCTCACCGATTGGCCGAAAGTCGATCCGGCGCTGGTGAATGCGGACCTGCGCACCGAGACGCGACTGGTGCAGCGCGTGGTGAATCTGGGGCGGGCTGCCCGCGAAAAGGTGGGGCAACGGGTGCGCCAACCCCTCGGCATGCTCTATGTGCGCGTGGGCGAGGCGGATCAGCAACGCTTGGCGCGGCTGGCTGATCAAGCGCTGGATGAATTGAACATCAAAGCGCTGCAATTCTTGCCACAACATAGCGAGATGCTGACGGCGTCGCTGAAGCCCCGGATGGCGGCGCTTGGGCAGAAATATCGCGCGAAGATGCAGCCGATCCTGGCGGCCATCAAAGCCGTCTCGGGCGACGACGCGCTCACTTTCGCGACCGTGGGCGAATTGACCGTGACGCTGCCCGACGGCGAAACCGTGACGCTGACCCCGGCTGAGGTCGAAGTCGCAGCCAGCGCGCAAGCGGGCTATGTGGCGGCGGAAGATCATGGGTTGGTGGTGGTGCTCGATGCCAGCCTCACCCCCGAATTAGAAGCCGAAGGCACCGTGCGTGACCTGACCCATATGGTCAATGCCCTGCGCAAAAAGGCCGATTTCGCCATCGAGGACCACATCCACACGACGATCGTGACAGATGCTGCACTGGCCACCGTCATCGAACAATTCGCCGACTATGTGCGCGAAGAGACGCTCTCAGACACGCTCACGGTGTTGCGCCCAGATGACGGGCCACCCGCGTTGCCCGATGGCGCGGTGACGGAAGACGTGCCTGCCGCGAAGCTGGGGAACCACGCCACCACGGTCGCCATCACCCGCGCCGTGAAGAAGCCCGCGCGCGCAAAGGCCCCCAAAGCGAATGGGGATGGCAAGGGGGGGAAATAGCGCCAGCTATCCCAGTCGTTCCCACGTCCCCACCGCGCCGTCACGTTCGTCATGGAAGATGGCGGCGAGGAGCGCGGCGGATTCCACCAGGCGGGGACCGGAGCGGTTGAAATAGGCATTGCCATCGGCTAGGTAGACGCGACCCGTTTGCACCGCGCGCAAGCGCAGCCAGAGCGGGTGCGTCACCAACGGCCCCATCTCTTGGCGGGTGCGGTCCAGCGTGAAACCACAGGGAGCAACGACGATCACCTCCGGATCAGCCGCCGTGAGGTCATCCCACGTCAGCCAAGGGGAATGCGTGCCGACCGCGCCAAAAAGCGAGATGCCCCCCGCGATCTCGATGAGTTCCGGCGACCAGTTGCCCGCCGCCATGAGCGGATCGATCCATTCGATCAGCGCCACACGGGGGTGTGGCAGCGGCGCGGTCCGCTGGCGTATATCATCCAGGCGGGCGGTGTAGTCAGCCACCAGGGCGGCTGCCGCAGCTTGCCGACCCAGGGCCGTGCCGACCCGCAGCACATCTTCCCACACATCCGCGAGGCGATAGGGTGCCAGGGCCACCACACGCGGTGCCAGACCCGTCAACTCGGCCAGCGCTGCCGTCACGTCGCGCTCACTCACCGCGCAGACCTCGCACTGCGTCTGGGTGATGATGACATCGGGCCGCAGATCGCGCAGCAAATCCACATCCAGGCGATAGAGGCTGAGGGCACGGAGGGCCGCAGGCGTCGTGGCAGCCTGCGCCTGGGCCGACAAGGCGCGCACCTGGGCATCGATCTCGGCGCTGGAACCCTCCGTCAGAATCTCTACCTGACTGACAACGGGCAGATGCCGCACTTCCGGCGGAAAGTCGCATTCGTGTGAGCGGCCCACCAGCCAAGTGGTGCAACCGAGAGCCGCCACGATCTCCGTGCCGCTTGCCAGCAACGAGATGACGCGTGGGGTTGGGGTGGATGTGTTCATGCGTGCCCTTCCTCGGCGACGCTGCCAGTGTCCCAGGTGCCGTCAGCGCGCCACAGATAATTATCCAGCAGGCGAGGTTTGCCGACCTGTGCGACCAAAACGAGCAAGCTGCCTGGCCCGCCGTGGTCGCGCGGCACAAACGTCGCCGGATCGACCACATCGACATAGTCAAGGGTCGCCAGTGGTTCCGCCGCGATGACCGCGCGCATGGCAGCCAGCATGCTTTTGGCATCGTGCATGCCCGTGTCGCTGGCGAAACGGCCCGCAGCGAGCGCACGACGCAGCACCGTGGCGGCGGCACGCTGGGGTGGGGTCAGATAGACATTACGGCTGCTGAGCGCCAAGCCATCGGGCTCGCGGATGATGGGGCCAGCGACGATCTCAACGGGGAGGGCGAGATCCGCCACGAAGCGGCGCACCACCGCAAGCTGTTGGGCATCCTTTTGGCCAAAATAGGCATGGCTCGGCCCCACGATGCCGAAGAGCTTCGTCACCACCGTCGCCACTCCGGCAAAGTGGCCCGGTCGCCGTGCGCCCTCCAGCCGCTCGACAAGCGGGCCGCTCAGCGTCACACCCGTGGCAAAGTCGGGTGGATACATCTCCGCAGGCGACGGCAGGAAGACGGCATCCACACCGCTCAGCTCCAGCAACGTCAGATCGCGCGCCTCATCGCGGGGATAGGCCGCGAGATCCTCACTTGGCCCGAATTGCAGCGGGTTGACGAAGATGCTGACGACGACACGCGCATGAGCCGCGCGTGCCATCTGCACCAACGATAGATGCCCGGCATGCAAATATCCCATGGTCGGCACAAAACCGATCTCCACCCCTGTGCCCCAGTTCGCCCGCAGCGCCCGCCACGCCGCTACGCTCCGCACGACTTCCATCATCACCGCTCGCTCTCGGAAGATTCTCTTGCGCATAGTATCACGTGTTGCCGCGCTTTGCCGATAGTGAGAGGGAAGGGAAATTGCCGAAGCTGGTACAGACATTGCGCCGCTAGAGGCGGCTCAGCTCTGTGCGCCACGAAAGGACGTTCGCGCCGTGGAACGATTCATCTTGCTCTTATTACTGGGCTGGCTTGTCATATGCTTCTGTCTGACCATCACCACATCCTTTTCCCAGCGCCGTCGCGCCCTGCGTGGCACGCAGGCGATGCCCCAGGCACTATCGGGGGACACCGCACCCATCGTGCCGCTGGTCGTCCGTGCCCGCGTGGGGCGGCGCGCCTAGCCACCAGGAAACCACACAGCGCGCAGACGGCACCTGTGCTTGCCGCGCCCTCAACCACTTGATGCCAACCCTCACTTTTTTGCCGCTTGCACCACTCAGATGGGCATCCCATCTGAGCATCTTGCACATATACGTATATACGTGGTATCATATACGTAGTGAAGCATGAAGGAGAGGATCGGGATGATGCCGAACAAAACCATTTATGTTTCAGATGCCGATGCCCCGCTCTTTGAACGAGCGCAGGATCTGGCAGGCGGCAGCTTATCCGCCGCCATCGTGCAAGCGTTGCGGCGCTATGTCGCCAGTGAAGAGCTCGCGGAATCGGGCGAGATCGTCATCAAGGTCGGCGCGAATGGGGCGTATCGCCAGCAGCGCTTCACAGGCCGCCAAGTCGGCAAGTTCTACGTCCCCATGCCTGATGGTGCGCGTGCCAGCACCTATCACGTGTACGTGACGAACAAAGGCAACTTCGCGGTCTATGTCAAAGAACTTCCCAATTGGGCAAAGATGGCACGACGCAACTGGTCGGACCCCGCGAACTGGGAGCAATATCGCAACGGTTGGTGGACGCCCACTTCACGGCTGGAGGTCTACCCAACCCTGGCGGAATTGGAGGCACACATCCCTGCCGAACTCTTCGCGGCGGTCAAAGCCATCGTCGCAGACTCGCCTGATGGCATCGAAGACCTGGATATTTGACGCGGAAAAGAGGAGAACTATGGCCGAGCCAACTGCCACCGCCATCGACGTGGCAAACCTTGTCAAGCGCTATCCCAAAGCCGCCACCAATGCTGTGGATGACGTCAGCTTTACCGTGGGGCGCGGCGAAATCTTTGGGCTGCTCGGCCCAAATGGGGCTGGCAAGACGACCACCATCGGCGTCTTGACCACCAGCGTCGTCCCCACCGCAGGGCGGGCGCACATCATGGGCTTCGATGTCGCATCGGACCCCATCAGCACCAAGCAACGCATCGCCATCGTGCCCCAACAAAGTAACCTAGACCGCTCGCTGCGCGCCCGCGAGATCCTCACCTTCCACGCGGCCTATCATGGCGTGCCACGCAAAGAACGCGAGGCGCGGGCCGACGCCCTGCTGCAAGAGATGGGGCTGGGCGACCGTGGCAAAGATAAATTGACGCGCTATTCGGGCGGCATGGCCCAACGCTTGATGATCGCCCGCGCGCTGATGCACTCACCCGATGTCCTCTTCTTGGACGAACCGACCAATAACCTCGATCCACAGTCGCGCCTCTTCCTGTGGGATCGCATCAAACAATTGAACGCGCAAGGCATGACCATCCTGCTGACGACGCATGATATGGACGAGGCGGATCAACTGTGCCAGCGCATCGCCATCATGGACCACGGCAAGATCTTGCACATGGCTACATCCGCCGAACTGAAAAAGACCATCCCTGGCGCGACGGCCCTGGAACTGCGCGTGCGCCAACCCGAGCGCGTGCTGGTGGGCGCGCCCGCCGCCGAACCAGCCAGCAACCTCTTGGCCGCCCTGCGCGACATCCCCGGCGTTTCAAAGGCCGAGCAGGTGGCGCTGCCAGCGGGCGAGGTCGCGCAAGATGGCGTCGCGCAATATCGCCTCTATGCCGAGGATGCTGGCGCATTGATCGTCCCCGCGACGCAGGCGATTGGCGCCCATGGCGCGGAATTGCGCGACCTGCATCAATCACGCCCCAGCCTTGAAGACGTCTTCATCTATCTGACCGGGAGGAATCTGCGCTGATGGCTGCTACCACTGTTACCTCACCCACCATGAATGCCATACCCACCCGCAGTCGCTTCACGCTGGCCTGGACGGCCTTTCGCGCAATCTTGTGGCGCGACATCTGGGTGACCGGACGCGAGTTCATCCCATTTCTGTTGCAAGTGTTGATTCAGCCGCTCTTCTTCCTTTTCATCTTTGGGAAGGTCTTGCCAAACTTGGGAGGTGGCACGGGCTTCAGCGCGGCCTATGCCGTGGTGCTGCTGCCGGGCATTGTGGCGCTGACGCTGTTCACCACCGCCTTACAGGGCGTCACCCTGCCCTTGGTGCTGGACCTGGGCTTCGCCCGCGAGATCGATGATCGCCTGCAATCACCACTGCCCGTCAGCCTGGTCGCGGTCGAAAAGGTGCTCTTCGCGGCGCTGCGTGGCCTCATCGGCGGCACGGTCATCTTTCCCCTGGCGCGGCTGATCCTGGGCGACAGCTATCAGGTGCGGACGGATTCCATCCCGCTCCTCATCGTGACGATGGTGCTGGTGGCCCTGACTGGCGCGACGGTGGGCCTGACCATTGGCACGTTGGTCAAGCCAGAGCAAATTGGCTTGATGTTTTCGCTCATCCTGACGCCACTGCTCTTCACGGGTTGCACCTATTTCAACTGGGCGGGCCTCGATGCGCTGCGGTGGTTCCAGATCGTGACGCTTTTCAACCCGCTCACCTATGGCTCTGAAGGCTTACGCCGCGCCATGACGCCGCCGTTCCAGGTCCCCAATCCGGCGACGGGTGTGCCCATCACGGTCACGCTCACCACCCTTGATACGCAGTGGGTCCTCTTGGGGTTAGGCGCGACCATCGTGGCGTTCTTCATCTTCGGGTTGCGCACCTTCCGCAGCCGCGTCGTCAGCTAGACGCCCAATTTCCATGGAAAGAGCCGCCGTGCGCATGATGCACGGC
>JACDGC010000491.1 GCA_013815535.1 Ktedonobacterales bacterium | reverse complement strand
GGGGTAGCGCATCCACTGTGACTGGTGGTGGTGGGAGCGCGGGGGGGCTGGTTGCTGGGCTGGCGGCCTCTGTGCCCACCAACCAGGGTGCAGGGGGGATGACCAGGGCAGCATCTGATGTGCTGAACTTCGCATTGTCGTTCGCACGTTCCCAGCCCTGCGCTGGCGCGGGTGGGAGGGCCGGAAGGTCGGTGGCCTCGGATAGGGCCTGCCGCAGGAAGGGGGGAACCTCCACTGGGGCATCGGGGGCAGTGCTGGGTGGCAACGCGGGCAGGGCGACGGCGGGGGGCGCATCGTCCAACGGGCGGGCACCTTGCTCTTGCAGCCAGCGGACAAAGGCCATGTCGGTTTCTTCAGAGGATGGCGGTGGGGTCGTTGGTGTGATGGCGGGGATCTCGGCGGTGGTGGGCTCTTCGTTGTCGCGGCTCCACAGCATATATTCGGTTTCACGAAACACTACATCGAAGTTATCGGGCATCATCGACGCGCGCGACTGGCTGAAGAAATCTTCGATTTCGCCATTGCCGTTCACCGGGGGATAACTGAGTTTGCCGGTCGGCAACAAGTCGAAATCGGGTTTTGGGGTGAAGAGGGGGCCAGTGGGCAGTTGCCCGGTGGGCAGCGGCTCGGAGATGGGGCGTGACAGGCGGGGGACCAACGCGGGGAAGACGCCTGTTTGGCCGATGCTTTCGGGGGCCAACAGGGGCGATGTCTTGGACCGCACCGCCGCGCGGAACAGTTGTGCCAGCCCGCTGTGCCCAGCGGCAACGAGGTCGCCAAAGAGTTCGCCCGCGATCTGTTGGTCGGGGTCGAGTTCGCCCGCCAGACGGACGAGGTTTTGGGCTTCGGTGGGGCGACCATCCTCAAGATTGAAGAAGGCGAGCAAGAGCAGGGGCTTTAGGCTGAGGGGCATCTGGCCCAAGATGAAGCGACTGGTGGTTTGGGCACGGCGGGAGTCGCCACTGCGCCAGAGCGTCTCGGCCATGCCGATCTGGGCGTCGAGGCGGTTGGGGTTGGCGTGCAAGGCGATATCCCATTCGCGCAGGGCATGGGCAAAGAGTTCGGCGCGCAGATAGAGCCGCGCCAAGCCCGTGTGGGAGGGTGTGTAGGGGGGTCGCCCGAGCTGGGCGGCCAGTTGGTTGTGTGCGGCGCGAAGCCCAGCGTTATTGCGTACCAATTCGCAGGCACGGCGATAGCACGCCAGCGCGCCCAACAGTTCACCCCGGCGCTGCATCAGATAGGCACGGTCGCAAAAGGCCGCGCCATCCTCGGGGTTGCTGGCCAAGATGCCATCGAGGACACGCTCGGCTTCGGGGAGGCGGTCAACGGCGACGAGGGCGCGGGCGCGCAGCCGCTGGGCGTCGAGCCAACGCGGATGGGTGACCAAGAGCTGGTCACAGAGACGCAGGGCCTCGCCGGGGCGTCCGGCGGTGATCTCCGTCTCGATCCCGTGTAGGGCTTCTCGCAGCGGGGTAGTGGCCACACGATCCTCCGCGACAGCGCATCCATGCGTGTGCTATCGATCTTGAAATATGAACAAGTTCTCAGCCATTATGAGGTGTGCAAGGTGATCCGTCAAGGGGAAATATGTCCTATTCTGGGGTGGTGCTGGGGCGTTTCCCTCTATCCACGACCAGGGCGGATTTGCTACAATGCTGGCATGCATCCGCGATGAGGCGGAGAGCCTGGACTTGGTGAGGGGGCATTGATGGGAAAACGGCGACTGGGGCTGTTGGCGCTGGGGGGGGCGGCGGGCGCGGTGGGGGCACTGGCGCTGCGCGAAGGGCTGCAACGGCGCAGCGATCGCTTCCACTTCGAGGCGGGGCGTGAATATTGGCGGCTATCTTATCCACCAGAATACGTTGAGTGGGTGGAGGAGCATCTGACGACGTACCACATTCCAGCGGGTGATGTGGGCATTCATTTGGATGTGTATCCTCAGTCGGAGCGCACCGCGCCGGTCGTCATTTTGGTGCATGGGCTGATGACCTATGGGCGCCTGTTCGTGCAAATCGCGCATGCCCTCTATGAGCGCGGCTACACGGTTGTCTGCACTGACATCGTGGGCAATGGCTATTCGGGGGGCGTGCGCGGCGATTGCCCAGTTGGCCCGGCGACGGCCTCGGTGGTGCAGTGCGCCCTGTGGGTACGCCAGCGCTTCGATGGCCCGCTGTATATGCTGGGCATCAGTCTGGGGGGGGCGATCGTTTATGCGGCAGCAGCGGCGGGGGCCCCAGTTTCAGCGATCTCGTGCCTGGATCTGTTCTTATTCGACGATCCGGTGGGGTTGCGGCGGATGGTGGTGCAACCGCGCTTGATCGGGCTGTTGCCGCTGCTGCGGCTGCTGGCGGTGCCGTTTGGTTGGGTGCGTGTGCCCACCAGCCTGCTCAACACGCTGGAGCATGTCGTGGCACCAGAGGAGCAAGGCACGGCGCAAGCGTGGATGTTCGATCCGTTGCTGACGCACCAATTGACGCTGCGGACGTTGGTGAGCGCGGCTTCGACCCACCCCGCCGTTCAGCCAGAGCGCAACACGGTGCCGACGCTGGTGATGAACCAGGAATGCGATCAGGTGCTGGACCCAGCGGTGACACGGGCGGTCTATGGACGCTTGGGTGGCCCCAAGAAATACGTCGAATTCGCGGGCAGCCCGCACTGGTCGTTTACCCATGCCTTCCAAGATCGCATCGCGGCTGAGTCGGATGCCTGGTTTCAGCGCTATGGCGCGCAAACGCACGCGCCATCAACAGCGGTGGTGGGTCATTCGGTATAAGCGTCGCTAGCCACGCGGATGGGCCAGGAAGAATTGCCACATCAGTGGCAAGAAGGGTTGCCCACCGACGGTGGCGGGGATGGCATGGCCGCCGTGCTCCATGCGGTAATGCATGACGGTGACGTTGCCCTGGCAGTTCGTCCAGCGCAGGGCCGTCACATCGGCGGCCCGCCAAAATGTTTCGGGGCCGGTGGTGCAGCCATCCCGTTTGGCCCACCCTTGCAACCACTCGGTCACGGGGGGCAGGTGCCACAGCCCAGGCTTGGGCGGATCGCCAGCGTAGGGGACGACATCATCGGCCACCCCATGCACTTCCAAGATGGAGATGGGGCGCGCAGGATGGCAATTCGCGGAAAAATAATAATTGCCCGAGATGGGGACAGCCGCTGCAACGCGCTCCGCCATATGGCAGGCCAGATAATTCGCCATGCCGCCGCCGTTCGAGAAACCCGTGACATACACACGCCCCGGATCGACGCAATAGCGCGATTGCACCGTATTGAGCATGTCGTTGGCGAAAGGAAGCTCGTCGATGCCCAGATCAATCGGTCCCGCACTCGCCCAGAACGGTTTGCCATTGGTGTCGTCTAACCCTTGGGGGTAGACGGCCACGATCCCTTGCTGGTCCGCGAAAGGCGAAAAGCCTGTATCTTTCTCGCTCTCGCGTGCATCGCCGCCATACCCGTGGTAGACCACCACCACCGGGTAACGCTGCCCGGCTCGATAATGCACGGGTGTGTGCACGCGAAACATTCGGGTGATGCTGCCATACGAAATGGATGGCAACGTGGGGATGATGATGGTGCTGCTGGTTCCTGCGACAGTGGGGGGGGGACTGCCGCAACCTGAAGTGGGGGACGGCGCGAGCGTGGGCAGGGCCGTCGCGGTCGCGCTGGGGGAATGGGTGGTCGGTGCTGGCGGGGTTGCACGCGTGCTGGCGCACCCCGAGATGCTGGCGCAAAGTAGGGCGGCGGCCAGGCCATAAGCTAGCCACGCATCTGAGGACCGCCAATTGGGGTGGATTGTGCGCATCATTTGCCTCCTCCATGAAAATCCCACGCAATTGCATTAGGATGATCGACGTTTGGGAAGGTGGATATTGGACACGAACTCAAGAAATATCCAGGTTATACGCGGCACCTCTGACCATCAGCGATTTCTGACCATGTTGCTCAC
>JACDGC010000490.1 GCA_013815535.1 Ktedonobacterales bacterium | reverse complement strand
ATGACCTCATTTTGCTGACCCACCGCGTCTGGCAGACCGACCCCGATGCGCTGCGCCGCGCCCAAGGGCGCTATCATTATCTGCATGTCGATGAATTCCAAGACTGCAACCGCGCGCAATATGAGTTGGTGCGCCTGCTGGCCCTGGGACTGCCCGAGACGCCGACGCACCCCGCCATTGTTGGCCGTGGCAACATGTGCGTGGTGGGGGACTCGGATCAGGCGATCTATAGCTGGCGTGGAGCGAGCAGCAAAAACATCCTCCAGTTCGAGCGCGACTTTCCGGCGCGGCAACTGATCGTGCTGGCACGCAATTACCGCTCGACCCAAACCATTTTGGATGCGGCGATGAGCGTGGTGCGCCAAAACCCCGACCGCGTGGATAAAGACCTGTGGACGGACAAAGGTGCAGGCCCGCGCATCGAGATCCGCGAAGTCTATAATGAAGAGGAAGAAGGGCGGTTCATCGCCGACACCGTGCGGATCTTGCAGGCACGCAGCGAGGCACGCCTCAGCGACTGTGCTATCCTCTATCGCACCAATGCCCAGTCGCGCGCCATCGAAGAGCAACTGCTGCGCGCCAGCGTCCCCTATCGCGTCATTGGCTCGCGCAAATTCTATGAGCGCAAAGAGATTCGTGATGTCGTGGCCTATCTGCGCCTGATCGCCAACCCACGTGATGCCCTCAGCTTGGCGCGCATCATCAATGTGCCCGCCCGCAAGATCGGCGAGGCCACCCTGCGTCAACTGCTCCCCTGGGCCGATGAGCGCCACCAGACGCCCGAAGAAGCCATCGGCACGATTGACGATCACCCCACCCTGGCAACCGTCCCCAAGGAAGCCCTGAAGCGCTTCGCCGCATTGATGATCGATCTGCGCGCCACCGTCGCCACCGTGCCACTCGACCAAGCCATCGACAAAGTGTTGGAAAAGACGGGGTATGCGAGTGAGATTCGTGATGGCAGCGACGAAGGCGAGGAGCGTTGGCGCAACGTGCTGGAACTGCGCCGCGTCGCCAGCGACTATAGCGAGATCGCCCCGGAATCCGCCTTGTCGCTCTTTTTGGAAAACGTCGCCCTCATCGGTGGGGCCGACACATCCTCCACCAGCGCGGAGGGTGGGCGGCTGGCCGAGGAAGAGCGCGACGCCGTGACGCTGATCACCTTGCATGCCGCGAAGGGGTTAGAGTTCCCCATCGTCTTCATGGTGGGGATGGAAGAAGGCGTGCTGCCCCACTCGCGCTCGATGGAAGATCGCGCGCAGCTTGAGGAAGAGCGGCGGCTCGCCTATGTGGGCATCACCCGCGCGATGAAGCGGCTCTACTTGGTGCGCGCCTTCCGCCGCAGTTTCTATGGCGGCAGTTCCGTCATTCAGGAGCCGTCGCGTTTCTTGGGCGACATCCCGGCCACGCTCATCACGGTCGAGACGAAGGATGGCCAGAGCGGCACCAAAAGCGCCACGCCGTCGCGGCCCTTCGGGGGCACGCTGCCCCCACGCAGCCCCTTACCGAGCAGCGGGCGCATGCCCACCCGCACAAACGGCAACGAGCCCACGCCCTTCGTGCCCCGTGCCCAACGCCACAGGGGCACCTTACCCCCCTTGCCCGAACCAGAGAGCGCCGCGCCACCCGCTGACCTTGCCCCAGCCGCCGAGGCCGCCCCGCCGATGCCACGCGTCCCCGCCCCCGGCGACAAAGTGCGCCATCGCATTTTTGGCCGTGGCATCGTGCTGAAGGTGATGGCCAGCATCGACTCCACCGAAGTGGAGGTTCTGTTTGACCGCACCGACGTTGGCAAAAAAACGCTGGACCTCAACTTCGCCAAATTGGACATCGTGGGGTGATATCCCATCCCTGAAACAGTCCGATGCATTGGGCAATAAACAAGGCGCACAGGTGGGCCAACGGCCACGCCTACACGCCTTCCATCAGGAAACGGCCCCCATTAGCGGGGCGATGATAAAAAAGTCAGGGCCTTGTTAAAAAAGCCGACGCCGTTTTATGCACCAAACGTGCGTACAGCCAGCACACCAGGGACATGCCAGATGTCTTGCTCCATCGAAGCGCGCAGACGGGGCGACAGCGCCACGCCGCTCACCCGCACCGCGCCATCGTGCACCGTCACCCGCAGGGCGCTGATGTAGGTGGCCAGTGCCGGATTTTGCGCGATGATGGCATATACGTCGTGTTGCAGGTCAGCATCGTCGCGCAGATGCAAGCCGCTGGCCACCTGTGGGGCCGTCGCATCCAGTTTCAGGTGATGCGCCACCCCCAGGGCGTGCCGCACCGTCTCGGGTGATTTGGCCCATTCATGCGAGATCAGCAGGCGCTGCCCTTGCACCTCAACCAGTTCAGCCAAGGGGTCCTCAGGGCTGACGATGACATCGGCCAGATCGCGGCGGATGCGTATCAGCAACCCCGTGGCGGTGCCAGTGGCGGCATCGAGCACCAATCCCTCGAGTTTGCCCACATACCCATCACGCGATTCAACGAACATTTGCGGAAATAATTCCAGGGCATCGGGCGAGGGTGTCGGCGTCTGCCGCGCATTCAAGGGAAAGGTGCGCGCATCCACGCGCTTGACGGTCGGCGGCCACACTTGCGTGGTGACACCACTACTCAGACGGCACCAGAGATCACCCGTTTCAGGGACGAGAAAGACGCTCCCCAGCTTGCCGCGCAGCGCGGTCAAGCGCCCACGCAGCCGCTCCGGCAGACTGGCAACTTCATCTAGCTGAGCATTCGCGCCCAGCCGCAGCACGATTTTGCTACTAATCATATCAGCCACGTTCATCACCACAGCGACACCACTCCATCCCAATCATAGTTTTCCCCGCAGCCTTTCATACATATCCTTACGCTAGTTTATGCCATCAGCCTTGGCGCTGTCAATGACGGGGGCATTCTGTCGACGCCTTTCGTGACCTTCGCTCCCCTGCCCCCATACCTGACGGGCAGTGCTATGATCTGAATACGTACCTAATGGGTTCACATCAGCCCGCTCACTCCACAAGTAGCCACAACGCGACGACCGATAGAAGGACACCCATGCATAACCCGCAAACTTCACTGCGCCGCTTCGCCGTCCCTGTCATGCTCCTCATGGCACTCTGTCTGGCAAGCTGCGGCGTGCCAGGCGTGGTGAAGAATGGCACTGCGCTCCCCGTCGCCCAGCCGACGGCCACCACGGCTCCGCTGCCCCCCCTACGATTGCCACAAGACGAAGCCGCACACACAGATCTCACCGAGTGGTGGTATTATACCGGCCATTTTGACGGCAAAGACACCAGCGGGGCGCAACACGCCTATGGCTTCGAACTGACCTTCTTTCAAATCTCACGCGGTTCGCTGCCGCCACTGTATGTCGGCCACTATGCCGTCTCAGACATCACCCGTGGACAGTTTCACTTTGACCAGCGGTTGTTGAGCGAACCCAACGCGGCCCAACCCAATGGCACCACCACCACTGGCTTCAAACTCGCCATCGGCTCGTGGACGATGGCAGGCGTGAATGGGCAAGACCACCTCGCCGCCGACACAGCCAACTATAGCCTCAATCTGGGTTTGAGCGGCCAAAAACCCGCCGCGCTGCACAATGGCAACGGGCTCATCACCTATGGCGTTGGCGAGTTTTCGTATTATTATTCGCGCACCCACATGGCGGTGACGGGCAGCATCGTTGACCATGGCGCGACCATCCCCGTCACTGGCCTCGCCTGGATGGATCATCAATGGGGGAATTTCATCCCCACCGCAGGCGGGGGCTGGGACTGGTATAGCATCCAACTAGCCAATAAGGTGGAGTATATGCTCTACTTCATCCGCAGTGCCGACGGCAAGACGCTCTCGACGGTGGGCACGCGCATCGCCGCCGATGGCACCACGACAGTGGTAGACCCCACGCACGTCAGCAGCCAGGCCATCAACACCTGGACCAGCCCCACGACAAAAG
>JACDGC010000489.1 GCA_013815535.1 Ktedonobacterales bacterium | reverse complement strand
GCGCCGACTTGATCAAGTGGAAGCCGCATTGTGTGTCTCCCTGGGCCGCGACCCATCCCAGCCGGAATTAGGCGCTGCGATGGCATGCACCATTGCAGATCTGCGTGAATTGCTGGTCCTGCGTGCTCGTCAGATTTGCTCGCTCGATGTGCCCCTCGGCGATGGCACCGATACGGCGCTCGCGGATATCCTCGCCGATGTCCTGACACGGCCCAAGAGCAAGGCGGCGCTGCTCGCCGACGCTATCGCCTCTCTCTCGCCCAAGGAACAAACCCTTTTGCGTCAACGCTTCGGCGTGGATGGTGAAACGGTGACGCCGCGTCGTGTCGTCGCTGAGCAGATGGGCGTCACGCCCAAGGATGTCCAGCGCCTCGAACAAGGCGCACAACGCAAGATTGCCCATTACCTCGCGTATGGGGCTGCATAATCGCTGCATCGTAGTCAGATGGGATCACCCGCTGGGTGGTCCTATTTTTTTGCCCATGTGAAGGAGGCAAGGGTAATGGGATGCAAGCGTAACCAAGCGTCAAAGGGGGTGCTAGATGCCGCGTGATCATGCGGCTGAGTGCCGCACATGGAATGCCGATCATGAGCATCAGGTTAGGGCGGGTCATGCTTCGTTTGCTGCCTTCTCGACCCGCATGCGAGCGGTCAATGGCGATCCGCAACTCTTCCCCCAGCAAGCGGCAAAGTATGTCGCCCCCGACGAGATCGGCTTGATGGGGCATCGGCTGCCGCTGATGCTGCAAACTATCATCCATACCGCCTGGTCGCATGGCATCGGGTGGGGTGTCGAACATTGGCTCTTGCCCAAAGGCGCGACGCCGTCCCCGCCCGATGGCTCCCTCTTCGCTGACGGTGAGGGGCAGCATGATTGGCGCGACTTCGCCTCCGGCTGGCTCGTCTGCGATGGCTGCTGGCTCGCGGCGATCTGCCCCCTCTGCCAACCGAACTGGATTGATGACGCTCTCCTCGCGCGCCTCTTGCAAGCGCTCTGCACCGCCCATCAGGGGGGTGCATGATGGGACGCATCTCCCTGCCCAAGCTACTCACCCCAGCGGTGATCAAAGCCGTCTCCGATAATCTCAGCCGCTGCTTCGATGAATGGCTGACCGCTGAGCAGCGTCGCGCCCCTCCGGCATTGCAAGAGCAATTGCAAATCGCGTACGAGCGGGCCAACGCGGTTTATCACGAAGCGCTCGCCCGCGCCGAACGGGAGGGGGTGCCCTTTGATGGCTGAACCGCTCGCCCGCTGGCTGACGCTCTACGACGAATGTGAACGCACCTACAACGCTCGCGACCATCCCGCCGTTGATAAGGCGTTTGCGGCGCTGTATGCCCATGACCACACGCTCACGGCACGCGACCGCATGGCGGCACGCATCGCCCGCTGGCGGCGGGATTCCCCTGATGAACCGTTACCTGATGAGCGGGACTGGTGGGGCCATTGTCTCTGCCGGACCTGCGCCGCCGCACGGCTCGCCCAGGTAGGCAGCCTCGCCCCCTGGCAACGCCAACAGAAAACCCTCACCACCCAACGCAAGAAGGAGCATATTCATGTCTGGAACGGTTGAAGGCGATATCGTGATCGCGTACATCGCCCCCTTTGCCCTGGTCGATCCCGATGCCCCTGATGGGGTGCGCGAGATCGAACAACTGAATCTGACGCTGCGGGCGGAGGCCGACGAAAAGGAGTACCAGTTCGTCATTCCCGCCGATGTCGCCCCCAACGAGTCCCAGTGTGAGCAATGGCAAAAGACGGGGCAAAAGGTCGTCGTCTTCTGGAACTCGGTGCGCCAAGCGGTCTACGGCATCGACCGCACCGCCAAAGGCGAGGATGGCAAGCCCAAATATGTGCCCCCCAACACGAAGAAGGTGACGGTGGGCAAGAACACCGTCGAGGTGAGCCAACTCCTTACCTTCCAGGGCTACAAAGTCGAGGCGGCGGGGCAGGTGGATCTGGCCGACATTGGGCGGGCGGCGCATGGGGCCTTCCTGCTGCAACAGGCGGAATACAAAAAGCGCTCGGTGAAAGCCAAGAAGGAGAAGGCGGCGGCGCAGGTCGCCAAGAAGAAACAGGAGGTCAAGGCCGGCAAGAAGTAGCGCTCAACACCATGGGTCTGCGGGGCGGCGTGGTGCCGTCCCCTTCGGGTTATCCACCACCTATCCACACAAGGGGGCATTGTGGCAAAGACCACGCAACCACCAGAGAGCGGCATGCAAGGGGTGATGCATGAGGCGTTGCCCAACTGGTATGCGAGCTTTCAGAAATCGTTTGGATTGTCATTCCTGATCCTGTGTTCGGGCTACCTGATGGGGAAGCTCGCGACGCTGGGATGGGTCAAGGATCTCGAATCGCCCTTGGGCTGGGGGTGGTTCAACGGCGCCGGGGTGGTGTTCTTCTTCCTCGGCGGGTTGGTCATCGCAGGCATCGGCCTCACCTGCTCGGTGGCCTTTGTCCGGGCGATCTCGGTCAAACCGCGTCAGCCCTTCCTGGCGCTGTTTACCCTGGTGGGCATGGTGATCTTCTTCGGCATCGAGGTGTGGGCGTCGCTCAGTGAGCGCAGCACCTATCTCGTGGCGACCCCGGCGGATAAGGCGGTGCTCTCGGCTTTCGGGTTCCAGGGCATCCCGCCGATTTCGCCGACGGTGCTGGTGGTGTCGCTGATGTTCCCCTTCGGGTCGCTCTACTATGGCTTCGTCCAGCAGGGCAAGGCTCGCAAGAGTCAAGCGGAATTGGACGACGAAAAGCTCAGTCATGCGCAAGAGCTTGAGGCGGAGCGCCATAAAGCGGAGTTGGCGGCGCTGCGTGCCAAGACCCGCCAGCAACAAGTGCAGGGCTTGGGCGGCATGGTGCGAGCCGGGGCTGCGGGGGTCCGTGGCGATGATGTCCCTGTGGTAGTACCAGAGGCGCAGCCGGAAGCGCCTGATGCGCCGGACCCTCAGTAGCCCTCTCGGATGACGAGGACGATGCAGGTGCATCCTCGTCACCTGCATCTTCCTCGGCAGGGTCGCTGCGCCGTACGCCCGTTCAGATGGACGAGCTACGGGCGCGGATGATCCGGGAGGGCTATTCCCTAGTGGAACTGTCCGGCAAAGAACGGCAACGGGTGTGGGTATCACTGACGCAAAAACGGCGCTGGCCGGAATTGCAGCGCTTGACGGGGATGGATGACGCGCAGCTGGGCGAGCGCCTCCGCCAGATCCGCAAGGAATATCAGGCCGCCACGGGCAAGCGATAACCGCCTGAGGCATCATCGTGCGTGGTGGTGCCTCGGCCTTTTCCGGCAAAGGAGGGCGTGGGGATGACGACGAAACGGACCCCAACTGCGGCCATGGATGCGCTGCGGGTGCGGACATTGCGAGGGGATCGGCTTACGGATCTCCCCGATGCCCAACGCGAATGGGTGTGGCGTTCGCTGCTCAAAGAGGTGCGACGTGCTGAGACGATGGCGCTGGGGCATCTCAGCGATGAGCAATACGAACGGGGCGTGGCGCGGGTGCGACGCTGGTATGACCAACGCCTTGCAGCCTACAAGGCGCGGCCCAAGGTGGTGCGGCCCGTCACGCCACTGGTCAAGCCGCAACGGCGCGGCTTCTGGCCCTTTCGCCAAGGAGGCAAGGAATGAATGCCCTTATCTTCAAGCGCACGATGGCGCTGGTCGTGAATGCCCACGGCGACGTGACCTATCGCTGTATGGCATGTGTACGGCGGGAAGTGCGGGGGGACCATTTGACGCACCTGCTGTCCTGGCAAGAGATCCGGGAGGGGACGGGAATGTTTGCCCACACGTGGCGATTGGTCCAAGTGCGCCACCCTTGCGCTAACTGTGAAGCGTAGCCTTGGCATCTGATGCACAGTTGCTGCTCGGCTCGTCCCCCTGCGTCTTCGGCCACCGCGCGGAGCGTCGTCCCCCGTCGGTTCGGATGCGTGAAAACACGCCCAGGAC
>JACDGC010000488.1 GCA_013815535.1 Ktedonobacterales bacterium | reverse complement strand
AAAGCAGGCTGCGTGTGGGCGCCAAGCGCAACGTTGGCGGATGACTAGCGCGCTTTCTTGGTCGTGGCGCTGACCGGCGTTTTTGGTTTCGTCGCTGCGCCCGTCAGCGGGCGACTCGCTGGCCGTGCAGTGTTGTTGAGGGGGCGACTCGGAGCGGCTGATTTTGCGCTGCTGGTGGTTGTCGTGGTGTTCGTTGGCTTCGCGGCCACCACTTTGCCTGCGCTTTTGCGGTTGGGCAGGGTGGGGATGGTGGTGTCTTGCATATATGCCACGATCAGCGTCGCCAGCACGAGGGTGTGGATGATGGTGCACCACGCGCAGATGTGGTGCAGTTTCACGATCTCCGCATAGACGAGGTAGAGGATCGAGAGCAGACCGAGGATGCCCCAGCCTTGCAGCGCGCCAGACCACCACGTCGGGGGGCGTGTGCCACGCATCGCCGCCAGCAACACCCACGCGGCAATGCCACCGCTCACCACGAACCACAACATGCCAGGGAAGGTAATGGGGATCTGCGTGCCCGGCACCAACCCATAGGGGCTCTTGAGCACCGAGGCGCAATCAATCGTCCCCGAAGCCGAGCACACCAGCGGCACCTTCGCATAGTGCACCGAGGTCAGATAGATCGAGATGACGATGCCAATGACCGCCATCACCACCACCGCTGCCAGGCCCGGCATGCGCCGCAGCACCAGTTGCGCGGTTTCACGCGTGATGGGGCGAGGAGCGGCCCCACGCGCTGTCGCGTTCGCCATGACTGATCACCCCTTGATGGTTTTTTCGATGTCCTGGGTGGTTTGCGTTTTGCAGACGCTCGCTGGCTGATCCTTCGTCAGGGTGCACACCGCAGCGGTCAAGTAATTGGCGTTGCCCAGGATCTTCAACGCGATAGGGTTGGTGGGGTCGGTCAACGTCCCCGAAATGTTGTCCCACGTCAGGCCGGAAATGTCTTCGGGCGAATAGCCACTGCTGATCGTCACGAACTGGTTGCCATAGCTGATGAAAGGCACGCCAGATTTGGTCGGCGAATATGGCGGGCCATCATAGGTGTCGAAGACCTTTTGCTGCTCGGCAGTGAGGGTATGCAAGGGCTGTGAATTTTGGTCCAATACCTCGATCGCTTGGAGATCGACATATTGGCTGGTATACGTGCTCTTGGCAAAGTCGAACGTGCTGATATTGCTTTCGCTTGAGGAGATCAGGTCAAGGCCACTAAACGTCCCAAAGCGGCTGAAGGCCGAGACAATGCTCCAGCGTTCTGCCGCGCAAAAGGGGCAAAATTGGCCACCAACATAGAGCACCACTGGCAGACCCTTGCTATTTACATAGAGTGGAACCGTCGGGGAGACTTTTTGGAAGGGGTTCTTGATGCCACCGGTCTTGATCTTGTCAAAGATTGCCGGGGTGACACTAGTCGTGGCGGTGATGACCTTGGCCTTTCCGGCGGCGGTGAGGGGCGGAGTCGTGCTGTTGTTCGAGATGACCACGAAGATGATTACTGCGGCGAGCACGATGCCCAAGACGCCGAAAAGCGGCGCATATTTGCGCAACTGCTCTTGCCGCGTCTCTTGCTGCCGCCGCGATGCGCTTCTGCCACTAGCGCGGGGAGATGTGGTGTCGCGCACGCTGCGCGCGGTGCTGGTGGTGGAGGTCCGTGCGGCCAATGGGGTGGTCGCGGGTCTCTTGGTGCTGGCTCCCGGCACGGTGGTGGTTTTGCCCGTCGCTGTGCGCGCGGCCCCATTCGTCGTGGTGCGGCTCGCGCCCGTGGTCGTTCGCAATGGACCTGTTGGCGACTTGCCGTTCGTGGGTGTGCTCATAAATTGCGTGCTCCTCATAGTTGCGCTTTACTACCATCATATGACGCCACATGCGATCTGTCTATCAAAAGCGCCGCTTTCTCCTATAGCGCATTGCAATTTCTTTACGTTTGGGGCGCGAATGGTCCAGGGACCTTGACCTAGCTTGGTGGCGAACATACAATAGAAGTACGCCTATCTCACCCATGAGTGGTGTGCACCGATAGCACTTTCGCAGAAAGCGAGTCGTGTCCCTTCATGACCACTATCCAACCAACGAAGCCCGTCCTCAGTGCCATCGTTGCGGCCCTGTGGCTGGGAGCCTTTGTTTTCTTTGATCCCGGCCCCAATGGCTTTTTCACCCAAACGCTGCATTTGAACCCTGCCGAGGCCAATGCCTGGAAGCTGGGATTAATCTTTGTTTTCGGTTTGCTCTGGACGCTCGTGATGATCTTCTTCGACGCGCCGGGGACGGCGTCGCGCCTGTCGCTGGCCTTGTCGGGGACGATCCTGTGGTTGGGGCTCTTGCTGTTCTTCCATTTCGATGATCCAGGGTATGGCGGCACCGTGGCCTTCTTCGCGCTGGTCGGCGGCTTGGTGATCGTTATCACCTGGATTCGCTACCTCGCCGACGAGATCTGATGCCCAACCGTCCCCCTTCGGACAGAAGGTGGCAGTATCCTGCCAAGGGAGCCATGCTGGGAAGCCCTTCCCGTGCATGGCTCCCTTGGCGTTCTCTCCGGTCATTTTCAGTGAGGGGAGGGGCGCACCTTCCCCCAAAACTCCCCCCATCGTCGCCCACACTTGTGCATCTCTCCGGTTAGTGTATACTTAGATGGATGCTCGCGTGCGGGCATCAGCTACGAACGGTGTCCTGCTCAATAGCGCATGGACTGGGACGTTGAGGGGTCTCAGTTGACGAGGCGGGGAGTTATCGAAGTATCAGCGGATGCTCCCCAGGGTGGCTGCCAGCGCCCTAACAAGATGGCCGCGAAAAGCGCCGCGTGAGCGACGCCACAAAGCGCCATCCCTGGCCGGTTGGGGATGCACGGATTACGCGCACCCCTGGCTGCTGCATGCACCCTACAAGGACAATCACCCATGTGTGGAATCGTCGGCTATGTTGGCCCCCAAGGGGCAACCCCGATTCTGATGGAAGGTCTGGCCCGCCTGGAATATCGCGGCTATGATTCCGCTGGTGTCGCTGTGCTTGATGCCGACCGCGTCATTCGCATCGAGAAGCGCGCGGGCAAGCTGAGCAACCTCGCAACGGTCTTGGCAGACGTGACCCTGCCTGGTGTGCAGGGCATTGCCCACACGCGCTGGGCCACCCACGGCAAACCCAACGACATCAACGCCCACCCACATCAGGACTGCACAGGCGACATCGCGCTGGTGCACAATGGCATCATCGAGAACTATGTGGAGTTGCGCGAAGCGCTGCGTGCCCAGGGTCACACCTTCATCTCGGAAACCGATACTGAGATCCTGGCGCATCTGATCGAGCAAGAGACCGCTGATGGCACCGCGCTAGCCGTCGCGACGGCGCGCGTCTTGCCCCGGCTACGGGGCGCGTATGCGCTGGTGATCATGTCGCGCCGCGAGCCTGGTGTGTTGGTGGGCGCGCGCTCCAACATTCCTTTGATCGTCGGCCTGGGCGAGCATGAAAACTTCTTCGCCTCCGACATCACCGCGCTGCTGCGCCACACCCGGCGCATGGTGACGCTGCACGACGGCGAATTAGCCGTCATCACGCCCGAGGCAGTGCGCATCACGACCGTGGCTGGGCAGACCGTGCAGCGTGAGGCCATCACCGTGGATTGGGATGCCGAGATGGCCGAAAAGGGGGGCTATCCGCATTTTCTCTTGAAGGAGATGCTCGAACAGCCCGACGCGGTGCAGCGTGCCTTGCTGGGGCGCATCGTCCCCAATGATGCTGGTGGCCTGACGACACGCCTCCCTGAAGTCGCCGCGTGGGCCACCCCTGAAACGTTGGCGGGCATCCAGCGCATCGTCTTGCTGGCCTGTGGCACGTCATACTATGCCAGCCTCATCGCCCGTGCCATGCTGGAACGCTGGGCACGCATCCCCGTGGACCCATGGATCGCGTCCGAGTTTCGCTATGCCGACCCCGTCATTGGGCCAGATTGCCTGGTGA
>JACDGC010000487.1 GCA_013815535.1 Ktedonobacterales bacterium | reverse complement strand
TCAATGCACTGATGCTCTTGTTGGTTGCGGCGATTGATAAGGATCTGGTGATCGACGGCTTCTGGTGGGCTTTCCTGGGGGGCATCATCATGGGCATTCTCGCAGGGTTGCTGGAATGGTCGGCGCGGCAGTTCTTCCCAGAGGACGAACGCCGCCGCCGCGTCCGCATCTACACCGGGCGCAGCAACAGTGGCGACTGAGAGGCTAACGTTTCTCCGCTGATTGCAAGATCAATTCTTTGAGGATCGGGTAGGTGGCGGCGGTGCGCTCTTCGCCCCCTGGCTGATTGGGGTCCACGATGTCGTGGATGAGCTTTTTTTCCGCGCCGAAGCGATAGACCTTGGCCGCCGCGCCGCTTTTTTGCCAATGTTTGACGAGATCAACGGTCAGGTTGTTGTTCACCGCCGGGTCGGCATCATTGATGACCGCCAGGATGGTCTGCGCCGTTGGGCGCTGCTGCCGCGCCGCCGCGAAGATGGCATCGCCCAGGCGCATTGCCTGCCCCAGCCCATGTGTGGCAAAGCCAAAATAGCCATACTCTGGCCCAGCCGTGAAGGGGCGGAAGCGCTGCGTCATGATGTTGGGTAAGCTCAGGCACAACTGCTTCGCTAGCCAGTTCACCTGTGCATTGGCGATGGGCAGATTCGGCGCGATGCCAAACAAAGGCGCGATGGGGATGGCGACATCAATCGCGGGCAAGAACTGCCCCATATAAGCTGCCAGGGTGCCCCCCACCGAGATGCCCACCACCGTCACGTGCCGCCCCAGGTGATAGCCGATCTCTGCCACGTTCTCGCAAAAGGTGGCCAATTCGGGCGCGGTGGTCTGTGCCAATGCTGTGGTATTGCGGTCCAGCAGCCCATTGTGCGGCTCGCGGGGGATGAGCACATTGTAGCCTTGCTCAAAGAACCACTGGCCCAGCGGGACGAACTGTTGGGGGCAATTCGTCATGCCATGCAATAAGATGATCGCCTGGTCGGTGGTGACGTCATGCGTCAGCAAGCGCGCATGGCAGACGGGGTTCACCGTTGGTCCATCCGCCGCCTGGTGGGCGTTGAAAAGTTTCAACCCAGTCTGATAATCGCGTGGTGTGGTGGGCAGTGGTGGCGTCGTCATCAAGGGGTCCCCATCTTTCAGCGGCTCTCGTTTCCCCAGTATGGAGAATGAGGACTGATGCTGTCAAGGGCAGATCGCCGAAAAACACCCTGCCAGTGAGAATAACTTGACAGCAGCAAAAATCGTAAGGAGCCACCCCCTACGAGCACCTCCTAGACTCTCATCACCGAACGGCAATTCAAAGATGGCCTCACGCAAGGAGAATCGCACGCGATCATTGCCCCGATCAAACCACACGACATCGCCAGGGAAGAAGGCGTCCTATGTTTTTTCGCGTGCTTCACCTGTGGCAAATCCACCGTTGGCTTCCAGCAAACCTAGAATAATAGCAGAAGGAGTGCTTAAATGTAGCGTAACACGACTTGTGGAAAGGGATCAGCAAGATAGAGATGCTCATGTCTTTACCCTAGTGTTGATCTCTGTTTGGCGCCAGTGATGAGTATGCTCCTTGAAAAAGGGAGAGGCAGAAAGGTCATTCAGATGCAGCCGCTTTTTTCCCAGCAGCCAGTATTCTTCTGGACCTTCTTGATCAGCGTCATTATCTGGCGGGTAATGGAAACGTTTGTCGATATTAGATCACGCCAAAGTTTTCGAACAAACCCAAGACGCCAGGATAATGGCTCGTTTATTACCCTTATTACCCTCATTTTGCTGAGCCTCCTATTTGGAACATTGATCGCGTTTAACGTTCCCGCGACGACCATCACAGTCGCTCGTTTCTTCCTCTTCTGGTTGGGGATTCTGTTGCTCAATGGAGGCATCGTGCTGCGTTGGTACGCGATAAATACGCTTGGCGCATATTTTACGACGAAGGTTGCCATCGCTCCTAACCAGACCCTCATTGAAACGGGGCCGTACCGTCTCATTCGGCACCCATCATATACAGGCCTTATGCTAACTCTGCTCGGCTATAGTTTGTGCCTGACCAATTGGGTCAGTTCTCTCGTCATCGTGGGATGTGCCCTCCTCGGCCTCAGTTATCGCATCCGCGTGGAAGAGCGTGTCCTTATGGCCCAACTGGGGCAACCTTACCGAGAGTATATGCGGCATACGAAACGGCTCATTCCCTTTGTGCTGTGATGGGAAAATCGAGAGGGTCAGAATCGCAATGCTGTGCCCCATGAAACGCTAGTCCGTTTGCCTCGATTGGAATTGATAGGTAAATAGCGATGGGTTACGCAGGGAGAAGGAGAGACGGTTTGCGAGGTTTGGGAACACGGCGATGCCGAAGCAGGTGTTGATCCCGTGGGGATAAAGAATGCTGACGTTTAAAAGACTTCCGAAGCAGGCTTTTGTTGCGAGGCAACCCCTCTGGAAGCAGCGCAACTACATGCTTCTGTGGGCAGGCCAAGGCCTTTCATGGATAGGGTCCGAAATATCCGGCATTGCCATGCCACTTGTCATTCTGTCGTTGACGGGATCGTCGGCAATTGCAGGGGCAGTTATCGCTATGCGAGGCATAACCTATGTCCTTTTAGCCATACCTGCAGGCTATCTTCTGGATAAAGGGAAGAGAAGACATATCATGCTGGTCGGGAATGCAGGCAGCGGTCTTGCCATGCTCGTCGTAGCCATTGGTCTCCTTTTCCATCGACTCACCATTGTCGAACTCTTTCTTCTTATGGGGATTGAAGGCGGGTGTTTCGTGTTTGCGAATATTGGTCGGTTCTCATCGCGGAGGTTCCTCGTCGCGAACGAGCAATTGCCGCAAGCCGTGGCACAGGATAGTATGATCGAACACTTTGCCATACTTGTCGGCCCTTCCGTTGGAGGCCTGTTGTATCAAACCGTTGGAGCCGTCTTCTCTTTTGCCACAGACGCTCTCTCCTACTTTTTCAATGTCGTAGCGCTCCTCTTCATCAACTCACCACTCTCAGTTCCGGGTGCCTTGAAAGATATCCCTATACGCCAAGGGCTTAAAGAGGCTGGCAGCTGGTTTTGGCAGAATCGCCTTTATCGAATTTTTATCATGCTTTCCTGGATCAGAACATTGGCCACTTCGTCGCTCTCATTTTTAGTCATCGTGCTGGCACGGGACTTGCACGCGCCAGCTACCACCATTGGCGTTGTCCTGGCGATGAGTGCCGTCGCGGGTATCGCTGGCTCAGCATTCTTTGGGAAGGTTACGCCTCTTTTTGATCGGTATACCATCCTGACGGTGAGTAATGTTCTTTGCGCAGGAGGATTTCTGCTCTATGTGTTCGCAAACAGCGTGGTGGCATTAGCCATCATCACCGCGTTCCTGTTTGCCATTCTGCCAGGCTTTTATATTATTTGTGGCAATATTGCCGGAGAAATCCCCCATCACCTCCAAGGAAGAGTCACCAGCATTACGCGTTCTGGAGATTATCTTTCTTACTCTGCTGGTCTTTTCCTGGTAGGGTTTGCTCTCCAATTTCTTGGCAATACCTGGACAATTACCATCTTAGCGACGTTATTGGCGGTATTTAGTCTGGCGACTGCACTTCACAAAAAGCTCCTCAAGCTAGCATGGGGTGATCCGTAGCTGGGGTAATCGCAAAACGTCAAAGGTTCGAAGGACGTCCACGAGGGGCAGCCTCAGCGAGTCTGTCTGGGGCTGTCTCACGTTTGGGGGGCATATCGACCATTCCCGCCATCGTAGTGTCCTCGATTTTCTGGTCAACCTCTTCGCCGGTTTATCCGCTTACTGTTTCCAACCTCGCAATCCGTCGCTCCTTCTCCCCCACCTAACCCGTATTCGATACTGTTGGCGAACTAGCGACTAAGCGGCGAGGGTGGCAAAGCGTGAGGTCCGTGATTTGGCAAAGGGTACTCCATTGCGCCATTGGATGAGCCGGACGATATTCGTCGCCACGGCACTGAG
>JACDGC010000486.1 GCA_013815535.1 Ktedonobacterales bacterium | reverse complement strand
CATGTGTTGATTTTATCATGAGTGTGCGGGTCCGCGAAAGCCGAGGCAAAACCCCAGCACCCCACGAACACACCAATCAGACGAGTCGCTACTTGACAATATGAAGAAATACCAGTATACTCATTCTCAACCCCTTGGTTTCCCCCTTGACTGCTAAGGCAGCAAAAACACGAAATCAAACGGGTCATCACGCGAACAAAGGAGGCCTCCTGCCCACGTCTTGCTGAAAAGGTGTGTGTTGTTGACACACCGGAACTCGCGCCTGAATTGCCCCAGATTAACTAGACAGAGCATTTTTCATACGGTTAGTGAGAAATTTGCCCGTCGTCCTGATGTGGCAATCGCTGTGTCTCTTCGCATCGCATGTTGGCATGAAGCCACCATGAAGGAGCAGCTTTTTTCATGAAGAAATCTCGCCTCGTCCTCGTTGCCGCCTCCTTTGTCACCGCCTGCACCATCGCAACCTTCCTCTTCTCCTTCTCCGTCAAACAAGCAAGCGCAAAAATCCCCTCCCCCGGCATCTCCACCCGCCCCACACATCTCATGAAAATCAAAGATTTGGCGGCAGCCCCGCTAGCGGGCACCACCAATCTGACCTATCATGGCGGCACGGGCGGCAGTGGCGTAGAAACTGGTGGTGACAAGGTCTATTTGATCTATTGGGGATCGCAGTGGAACAGCAACGATCCATCAGGCGAAGCCAGCATCCAGCAGAACTTTTTCAATGGCGTTGGTGGCAGTTCGTGGAATAACTCAGTGACCCAATATTGCCAAGGCGTCAGCAGTGGCACCGTTTTCTGTAATGGTGCGGGAACTGCCGCGACCAATCCCTCGGGCGTCCTGGCGGGCGTGTGGTTCGACAACGCAAGTGCGGCCCCCAATCATCCCTCGCAGTCGCAACTGGCGAGCGAAGCCGTGCGGGCTGCCAGTCACTTTGGCAACACGTCGGCCTCGATCAACAAAACCGTGCAATACGTCGTCAATACCTCGACTAGGCACAGTTCCAGTGGATTTGGAACCCAATATTGCGCGTGGCACAGTTCCACCAATTCCAGCTTTGGCAACATCGCCTACACCAACATGCCCTACATCACGGATGCTGGCGCAAGCTGCGGCGCCAACTTCAATGGCCTGGGCTCGAAAGCGGGCATCACCATCGTGGGTGGCCATGAATTCGGTGAAACGGAAACCGACATTTACCCCAGCACTGGCTGGATCGATAGCACGGGTGCCGAAAATGGCGACAAGTGCGCATGGATCAGCTCGGGCCAGGGCGCTTCAGCGAATATTTCGCTGAGCACAGGCACCTTCCCCGTGCAGTCACTCTGGAGCAACGCCTTCAACGGTGGCGCTGGCGGCTGCGTCCTCTCGTTCTAGATTCGACATTCGGAGCGTCCGGGGGCACGTCGCTGACGTGCTCCCTTTCCATGACCGACAAGGCCATAAACAACCAGCATTCCCTTGCCACGCTGCGACGCAGCCACCTGACAGGCGCATCAGGTGCAGCGGAGTCACCTGGGCGATGGCAGCGAATCCGCGATACGCGCCAAGACCGCATCGCCCATGGCGTGTGTCGTGACCACCGTGCTGGTTGGCGTGGCGATATCCGGCGTGCGCACCCCTTCAGCGACAGTCGCAGCGACGGCGGCTTCGATCGCCGTGGCTTCATCGGGCAACCCCAATGAATGACGCAACAGCAGCGCCGCACTGAGGATCGCTGCCAGCGGATTCGCCTGCCCCAGACCCGCGATATCGGGCGCGGAACCATGGATGGGTTCATATAAGCCAAAACGCCCATGCGCTGTCGTGCGTGTTCCCAGGCTCGCTGAGGGCAACAAGCCCAGCGACCCAGCCAGCATGGACGCTTCATCAGTGAGGATGTCGCCAAACATATTTTCGGTCACGATCACATCGAAATCGGCGGGCTGGCGAATCAATGCCATCGCGCAAGAATCCACCAGCATATGATGCAACGCAACATCGGGGAATTCCTGCGCCACGCGCTCCGCCACTTGTCGCCACAAACGCGAACAACTCAGCACATTGGCTTTATCCACCGATGTCACCTTGCGGCGTCGTTGGCGGGCGAGCGTGCAGGCAAAGCGCACCACGCGTTCGATCTCGGCTTCGGTGTAGAGCATCGTGTCAATGGCAACCGTGCCCTCCGCTTCAGCCCGGATTTCACTGGGACGCCCAAAATAGAGCCCGCCCGTCAGTTCGCGCACCACCACGAGGTCCACGCCGTGCAAGCGCTCCGGCTTGAAGGCGGTCGCGTCGATCAACGCGGGCATGACGGTGACGGGGCGCAGATTCGCAAAGAGCTCCAGTGCCTTGCGCAATCCCAAGATGGCATCTTCGGGCTTCGCGCCGCCCGTCAGTTGCGCGGTGGCCCCGCCGACCGCCCCAAAAAGGATGGCGTCACTCTGCGCACAGAGGGCGAGGGTGGCGTCACTGAGCGCCGTCCCCTCTTGGTCAATCGCCGCCTGCCCCACCAGCGCCGTCTGCGTCGCGAAGGTATGGCCATACCGTGCGCCAATCGCCTGCAACACACGCACGGCTTCGTTGGTCACTTCGGGACCGATGCCGTCGCCACCGAGGACAGCCAGATGGTAGTGTGTCATCACAAGTTCCCTTGACTGAATTGTGAAACTATGACACATCCCGAAAGATGCTGTCAAATCGCATCGGCGTCACCCCAAAATTCGCCCATTGCGACGCACGCTTTGCACCTCAGAAACCTGACGCGGCCTGGCTTCCGCCCTAACCGCCGAACGATGCACGTAAACAAGGAACTTGACAGAATGGCGCAACTCAGGTATTATAGTCAGCAATAACAACAGCACTGAGTGCCGCGCAGGGTCCTCTCCTTTGCGCCCTCAGCCGGAGGCAAGCGATGCAGCGTGGTGGAACCGCGACAACCCTAACCGCAATGGTTGCGGTGCCGGGTGTTGCTGTCTCCACGCGCGCCTTTGCTGTCGCCTCCGCCGCCGTGCTGGTTGTTGCCTCCTCCCTCTATTCACGCACCTATTCGCTCCTCATTAGCCTTAGCGTCCTTATTACGCTTATGTACCTCGTTGTGATGACCACCCACGCATAACGAGGACACACGACGAGCGGGTACTCACGGACGCCAAGTCACTTTGTAAGAGCAATGCAGCTCCCCCTCCCCCAATGATGGATCGCCGCAGGCGCGTCTTCCCCGGTTGGATGTGACGCGACTCTTAGCCACCCCATTGCGCAACTTTCGGGAGCAACAGTCATTGTGTGCTCTTCAAGGAGACACCCACATGGTCGCCGCCGCTTCAGCAGATGCCACCACGCGTTCGTCCCAACGCAAACGCCTCACCCGCGAACCCCCTCCGCCCCCCCAACGAACTGGCGCGCAAATGATGTGCGACGCCCTGGAACAAGAAGGCGTCACCGTGCTGTATGGATACCCAGGGGGCACCATCATGCCCTTCTATGACGCCTTGACGGGTTCGACCCTCACCCACGTCTTGGTGCGGCACGAGCAAGCTGCCGCCCATGCGGCGGATGGCTTCGCGCGCGCCACGGGCAAAGTCGGCGTGTGCGTCGCCACCAGCGGCCCTGGTGCCACGAATCTCGTCACGGGGCTGGCCACTGCCTTCATGGACTCGGTGCCGCTAGTCGCCATCACTGGCCAGGTGGCCCGCCACCTCATCGGCACTGATGCATTCCAAGAAACCGATTTGCTGGGCGTGACCCAGGCCGTCACCAAGCACAGCATTTTGGTGCGCTCCGTCGATGATGTCGCGGAGGCCATCCACACCGCCTTTGCCATCGCGCGCAGCGGTCGCCCTGGCCCGGTGATCGTGGACGTTCCCAAGGATGTCCAACAGGCCAGCACCACAGCCCCCGCGCCGTTTCAGGCACGCCCCCCCGCGCGCCCCACGACCACCCCTGAGCTGCACCAGATGGCCGCCCGCGCCGCCGCCCTCATCGCCAC
>JACDGC010000485.1 GCA_013815535.1 Ktedonobacterales bacterium | reverse complement strand
GCGTGAACGGCCATGCGAACGAAGATGGCGCGTTCTTTTGTGAAACCTGCGGCGAAGCGCTGCTGGAGGGCCTTCAGGGCGCGCGCGTCTGCGCCAGTTGTGGTTTACCCAACCTCGCGGATGCCACCACCTGCGTCAATTGCGGCGCCGAGTTGGCCGATGCCCCCGTCGCTACCGCCAACGGGCAGGCACGGCTGGTGCTGCTGAGCACCGGGGCGATCTTCGACCTGACGGGCCGCGACGAAACGGTCATCGGTCGCACTGACCCCACCTGTGATGTCTATCCTGACATCGACATGACCGCCTATGATGGCGAGAAAAGTGGCGTGTCGCGCCAGCACATCCGCATTCGCCGCGATAACACCCGCTACACTGTTGAAGACATGAAAAGCATCAATCTGACCTTCGTCAACAAGCAACGCCTCGACGCCTTCACCCCCATGGCCATCAAATCCGGCGACGAGATCCGCATGGGCTTGCTGGTCTTGCGCTTCGAGGTCGCCTAGAGGCGCTAGCAGCCAAAGACCCCCTTGCGGTAGCAGATGACGCCCCAACGCACCTGCCCATCGTGCTCGGCAGCGTGGCGCTCGAACTGCACCAACCGGGGATCGTTCGTGCGCGACCACACATTGTCGGCGCTACATGTGCAACCACCCACGGCGGGTCCATAGTTCCAGCCAAGCTGCGTCATATGGTCATCAATGAAATTGGTGATGCCGTCCGCCGTTCCCCCCGTGCAGAGCGAGATGTAGAGGCCATCCCACCCGCTGGCCTCGGGGTCCAGATTTTGGGCGGTGCCACGCACCGTCAACGGCGGCAGCGGGACATCTTTTCCAACTGTTTTGATGACCCCGCCCCATTCACCCCCCTTGCAAGGCACGCCAGGGGTGGGCACGGCGAATGGATCGGTCGTGGCGGTTGGCGCAGGGGTGGTCGTCTCTTGGGGATGCTGCACCGTCGTTGGCGCGCCAGAGCTCCCAACGCCACAGCCCCCCAGGCACAGCACCAGCAACAGCGCCATGCTCGTGATGACGCCCCCCAACCGTGCTTCTTTGCGCACCCCCATGACCAAGCCCTCCGTCGTGCATCGTTCTCGCGCCAGCATAACAAAAGGGCCAGTCCCCGTCAATCTTGGCCAACCATTTCGGCCATGGTCCTGGCTCCCTGCCCTGGACCAATAACCTATGGGCATTGCAATCTCACCAGCCGGGGACTACAATAGGCGGGCATACGAGAGTCGTCGTTCGTTTCATCATCAATGGGGAAGAGCATGCGTGACCAATCATCAGCGCCACCACCAGCGCCAAGGAATACCTCGCTGATTCCAGCGAATAGAGCGTCGCTGATGCCCACGGCGGCACGACGCGGGCCACTGGTGCCCCCAACGCCGCCCAAACAGCGCCACATCCCCGCGTGGATCATGCAGCTTGTGTTGTTGGGTGTGGCGGGGGTCATCATCGTCGCGGTGCTGGTGAGCGTGGCGAAATCCGCGCCGACCGTCGGCAAGGGCAACACCTCGCCCCAGACCTTCGGCGCGATCACGGCCCTCACCCAAAGCTACTCGGCACACTGCGACGGTGGCGCGCCCTATTCCGTAAACGATGGCGACACCCTGGCAAGCATCGCCCAACACCTAGGTGTGGCCTTGGTGGATCTCGCCAAAGTCAACGGCATGAAAACCAACACCCCCTTGGTGACGGGCCAGATCCTCTGCCCCCCAGGCGATCATGTGACCGCGCCAATCGTCGTGGGCACCACCAACATCGAACCCTGCCAATCCACGAATTACTGGTTGCCAGTCATCTCGCAGTGGGCGACACCCCCAGGCTGCTATGGACTGATCTACTCCCCCGACCCCTCGAAATATCCCGAGCGGCCCGCGTGGGGCTGGTGCAATTGGTGGCCGGAAGAAGCGCACCCCAATCTGCAAGGCGAGTCGGCGCTGTTCTTGCCGGGTCACAGCACCCCACGCGTTGGCGCCACCGTCTGGTTTGACCCCGGCGTGCAGGGTGCCGGACCCATCGGCCACTATGCCGAACTGGTGGCGGTGAATCCTGGCGGCTACTGGCTGCTCATCAGCGAGATGAACGACAGTTGGCGTGGCGGCGGTTGGGGCCGCGTCAATTACCGCTACATCCACGTCGGCCCTGGTGTGCAGTTCCGCTATTGATCAACGGATGAACGCTAAAGGGGGCGAACGGCTTGCAAACCGTTCGCCCCCTTTTTTGTATCAACGCTCAGCGCAACAGATCCAGCGTGGCATCCAACGCGCGCCGCATGCGCCAGGCAAAGTCATCCAAGGCGGCGGGATTGTTGCCGAGGGAAGGCATCATTTCCTCGACCGCTTGCAGCAGCGTTTTGATAGCGCGGGCTTGGCCGCTGAAGCCCCGCGTGACGGGCGCGGAAACCAGCGTGAGCGCCGTGGCCCAATAGATGATGCCGCAGCCACGACGGTCGCCATCATTGTAAGTCGGTGCCCCAACCATGATGGCGGCATTGATGGCCTGGCCCAGCACCTCAGGCGCGTCAATGCTCTCGACCGCGGGCAACGCCAGCATCGCCCGCACCCGCACACTGGGCACACCGAAGTCATCACCCGCCACCGCATCCAGCAGCAGCGGGGCATCGAGATTCGCCAAAGCGATAATAGCCCGTTGCCAGCCACCATCTTGTCCCATGTCAGCCAAGAGTGGCGCAAAGGACCGCAGCAACGTTTGATCGATCAGATAGGCCTCGCGTGGCAAACCACCCGAGCGCATACGCTGCGCCTCGGCATGGGAACCGCTCAGGGCCGCCTGCCAACGCGCAAGGGGAAACATCGGTGGAACCTCTCTCTTGCCAATAGGCAGCGATATTGCATATAGTACAGGCAAACGGGTAGCGCATTCGGCTGCCAGGCACATTTTGCCGAAGGAAGATGATTTCGTGATGCAACCCCAGCAATACACCTTGCCTGACGGCACGCCCCTGCATGGACGTTACCGCATTGAACATACCATCAGTCAGGGGGGGTTCGGCAACGTCTACCTGGCACGCGACACGAAATTCAACCGCGATGTCGCCATCAAAGAAGCCTATTTGTCCGATGAAGAGACGCGCAAGCAGTTCACCCTTGAAGCCGAAGTGCTAATCCACACTGACCATGTTGGCGTGGTGCGCGGCTTCGAGGAATTCGAGGCCAATGGGCGCTTCTATCTGGTCATGGCCTTCATCGCCGGGCAAAATATGGAAGACATGCAGATCGCCCACTTCAAGGCCTATCAGCGCCCCCTGCCTGAAAACGTCGTATTACCGATGATGGCGCTCATCTGCGCCGCCACCCAGGCGCTGCACGATGGCAAGATCTTGCATCGTGACATCAAACCCGCCAATATCAAGGTCGATGGCACCGGCCAACCCATCTTGCTCGATCTGGGGCTGGCAAAGCTCTATCACGATCCCGCCAGCGTCACCCTCATCGCCGCGCGTGCCTACACCCCTGGCTATGCGCCACCTGAACAGTGCGAAGATGGCGGCAGCACCAGCGAAGTCACGGATGTCTATGCCCTGGGCGCGACGACCTATTATGCCCTCACTGGTCGCCAACCGTGGGATGCCGTGCGACGGCTGACCGAATTTGCCCAGGCACACCCGGATATGCCCAACCCACGCCACTGGCTCCCTGAAATCAGCCCCGCCACTGATGAACTGGTGATGCAAGCCCTGGCGCTGGACCCCGCCAAGCGCTTCCCCTCGGCCCGTGCCTTGGGGCGCGCCATCGAAGCGGCCTATAGCGGGCTGGCGGCAAAAACCCTTTGCCCCAATTGCCACTTCTTGAACGCGTCGGATGCCGACTATTGTGGCTCGTGCGGCATCGCCCTGCGGCAGCACGGCGCGCAAGGTTCCGAGCAAGCGGTGATCAAGGCCGCCGTCGCCCCCGTGGTTCACCCCGAAGCGGTGCATATGAATCCCGCGCCGCAGCACCCACC
>JACDGC010000484.1 GCA_013815535.1 Ktedonobacterales bacterium | reverse complement strand
GGTGAGAAACTCTTGCTAAACACGAAGTCCGATGCCGGTCAAGGAATCAAGAACCAGGCAGCGTCACCAAAAGTGTGTCAGAGCCATTTCGACATCTTCGCGGCGGCAGGGGGCATCAACACGGCCTTGGTCAAAGCCTTTACCGCGACGGCGGATGCCAATGGCACGCTCACCCTGCAATTCACCACGGTGAAAGACAACGCCAAAGTCAATGGCATCGAGGTCAGCCTCGCCAGTTATGCCATCAATGCAGGTGGGGGGGCCAGCGGGTCGTTCATGGCCGATGCCTTTGCCAACGGCGGCCAAATGTATGCGACAACCGCTGGCATCGACACCAGTGGGGTGACGAACCCCGCCCCGGCAGCGGTGTATCAGACCGAGCGCTATGGCAGCCTGGCATATCACGTCCCTGGCCTCAAAGCTGGGGCGGCCTACACCGTGCGCCTCCATTTCGCTGAGATCTACTTCAGCGCGAGTGGCCAGCGAACCTTCAATGTTGCCATCAATGGCACCCAAGTCCTCAGCAACTTCGACATCTATGCCACCGCCGGAGCCAAAAACAAAGCGGTCGTGAAGGCATTCACCGCGACGGCTGACGCCAACGGTGCCATCACCATCACACTCACCAGCGTGATCGATAACGCCAAAATCAGCGGCATCGAGGTACAAGGCAACTAGCACACGGCGCGCGAACTAACGCACATACTGAGGCGCTGGTAGATGCCCCGGGGCACCCACCAGCGCCTCGCTGCTCAGAAAGCATCGGTGAATATGGCATCGAGGATGCGACGCTGAGCCACCTGACAGGTTGAGCAGGCAAGAAAGCAGGTGCAGCACATGGCCACGGCACGCAAACCCCGCCCATCCGGCTACCCCACGGAAGATCTCGCAGCGCTCCGCGTGAAGGCACTGACCGTGACGACCACGTTGACCGCGCTCTATGGTGAAAGCGCTTTTTCCCGCAAAGATGCACTGAGCATGCTGGTCGACATCCTGCTGTCGCACCGCACCAAAGATGCCCAAACGGCGGCGGCCTATGCCAGCCTGCTGCGGACCTTCGGTGACTGGGCGACCGTGCGCGACGCCCCCACGGCGGAGGTCGAGGCCGCCATCAGCGGCGTGACCTGGCCCGAGCAAAAGGCCCCGCGCATCCAGGCCATTTTGCGCCAAATCACGGCGGAGCGCGGCGCGCTGAACCTGGACTTTCTGTGCACCATGCCCGTGGCCGAGGCGGCGGCGTGGCTGGGGCGCCTCTCGGGGGTTGGGCCAAAGACGGTGGCCTGCGTGCTGCTCTTCAGTTGCCGCCTACCAATCTTGCCGGTGGATACGCATGTGCATCGGGTCGGCGGGCGACTGGGCCTCATCACGCCCAAGGTCAACGCCGAAGACGCCCATCCACTCTTGCAAGCGCTGCTCCCCGACGATGCCCGCACGATCTATGACTTTCACAAAGCGCTGTTGCGGCATGGACAGCGGATTTGCGTCTATACGCGGCCCCAGTGCGGGCGCTGCGCGGTGCGCGACCACTGCGACTACTTCGCCGCTCTCAAAACGGCAGATCCCACATCGCAAACCAGCGCTCCAGTTCCGGCTCCATCGGCAGATCGCGCTTCATGACGGTGCCCAGGCGCATCTCATCGCCATTGTTGCGCTGGTGGCTGTGGCTATCGGGCCGGGGCACGAAGGGATAGAAGTTGCCACGCTTATAGTTGTAGATGAAATAAACCGGTTTGCCCTTTTCATCATTGAAGCGAAAAACCGCCGCCAGCAACACATCGCCATATCCCTCATCGATCAGTTTCTGGCTGACGACATGGACGGTGGTGACGATCTGCTGGAAATCTTCGCTGGCGATCAAGACCCATTTGTAGCCCAGTTTATCTTCATAAGATTTCGCGGTGACGGGGGCTTCCCCATCATTGCTAGCAATCTTCAGCAGTTCTTCGAGCTCTTGATTGATTTGCTTAAAGGGTGCCGAGGCAATCCCTTGAAAGCAAAGCCCCGCCGTTTGCGCGGGACGCATATCCTCTTGGGTTTGCAAGGTGACATCCGCCGTCGAGATGGCGAAAAGGCGCTCATTCTTCGCGGGTGGCACGGGCTTTTGTCGCCCAAAAAGGGTGTCGAAGATTCCCATGGCTAACCTTCCTCTCATGAACACGCGATCACGGGCGGGGCGAACATCCCACAAAAAGGGCACGAAGCGGAAAGCGTCTTCACTCCTTCGTGCCCATCGGATCGCTGAGCCACGCGCTCAGCGCAGGCGACCCGCGCTTTCCATCTGCTCTTGGATGCGCTGAAGCTGTTCCAAGCGGTGTTGCAGCGAGGGGTGGGTCGAAAAAATCTCTTGCACCTCTTCGCCCTTGACGGCGGGGATGATGGCCAAGGCGTTCACAGCCTCGGCTTGACGCAGGTCGCGGTCTGGAATGCGCCCCGACTGCATGGTGCCACTGATCTTCATCAGCGCCGAAGCCAGATTCTGCGGCGCGCCCGTGATGAGCGCTGACCCACGATCCGCCGCCAATTCGCGGTAGCGCGAGAGCAACCGCACCAGCACGAAGCTGATGGCCGCCACCAGCGCCGAAACGAGGAAGAGGAGGATCTGTGTGCCGCCGTTGTCATCGCGGTTGCGGCGATCACCATAGCCCCCCCCCATGCCGCCCCACATCATGCCATAGAGCATCGAGCGAGTCAGCAAGCCAGCCACCATCGAGAAGAAGGCGGCAATGCTCATCACCAGCACGTCACGGTTGACGATGTGCGTCAGCTCGTGAGCCAGCACGGCTTCGAGTTCGGGGTCGGTCAGTTGGCGCATGATGCCCGTGGTGACGCAGACGACCGCGTTGCGCTCGTTGCGCCCCGTGGCGAAAGCGTTGGGGACGGTGGTGTCAACGATGGCCAAGCGTGGCATCGGCAGGTTCGCGGCCTGGGCCAGACGGCTCACCATCTCGGAAAGTTCCGGCGCTTCCTCGGGCGTGACGATGCGGGCGTTCATCGACCACAGCGCGATCTTATCGGCGAAGTAGAATTGTGCTCCGGCGATGATCAGCGCAATAAAGAAGAAGAAAACGAACCCTAAATTTTTAAAAATACTTCCCAGCACGAAGACGAAGGCCAGATAAACCAACACCAGCGTGAACATGGTCAGCGCCATGCGAAACGCGAGTTGGCGATCTGGGCGATACCATTGCGGTCGAGTTGTCATGACAGTGCCCCCTTTCTGGGGCGTTGGCGCGTGGTTGCCGCGCCAAAGGCGATGCAGGTTGGCCCCGATCCAGGCGGAAAGAGGCCCCGCGATGTGGGTGAGCCGAAGCGCTATTTACGCTCCTTCTCTTTTTCTTTCTTCAACTGCTTGTAGTATGCGTGCGGGCGGGGCTTGTGCTCTTCCTCATAAGCATACGGCGCGGCATCGTCGTTGCGTGGGCGTGGGTCTTCACCCATCAGCTCTTGCAAGTCGTTATAGACGGCGTCGTTCCCCAGCACTTCCCGTTGGCGCAGCAGATGTTTCAGCACCATCGCCGTGGTGATGCTCGTGTTGCTGTCGCGCTCTGACTCCGCGCGGTCAATATACTTATCGATCAGATCGATGGAATCTTCGCTCGCGCCGTTCATTTCCAGCCGGTCACGGATCGACAGAAACTGTTCGTAAGCGTTCATCGCGCGCTCCTTGTGTGCGAACGAGCCTCGCCCCGCTGGCCGAACCACTTCGGGTGGGGCTGAGACCCCCTTTTACATAGTATAACGCGCGACATACCCACCGCCACTGTTTTTGGTCCATATGGCTCACTTTGTGGATTCTTTACAGCGGTACCAGCCAGCATTATGCGTGATATTTCTCACACCATCCCCATCACATATGGATAAGCTACATGATGATCAAAATCGTACATATCGGGGAACACCCGTAATTACACATATAAGCAGCGACACACTCACAGCGAGAGTTGACCCCATGAGCGCATAGCTGCCACC
>JACDGC010000483.1 GCA_013815535.1 Ktedonobacterales bacterium | reverse complement strand
CGGGCCGGGATATGGACTGTACCAACTGCCCTATGCCGAGATTCTCAAGCACCAGCCGACCTATTGGGAAAAAGACGAGATGACATATCTCCATACATTGACGCTGACGCAATTATCGCCGAATGAACCTTATCTTGCTATCTGCTGTGACGGTTGCGGCTTCTTCTACTTCATCAATTGCAGCCAACAAAATCCGCCAGTCATCTTTATGGATAAGCTGGGGTATGGCTATGTTCGCATTGCTGATTCACTTGCGGAATGGCTAGGACGCTGGCTGGCTGGAGAACTTCCCGACCCAGAACAAATTGAGGAGCCAGTACGACAATTCATCTTACGAGAAATGGAGATGCAGCGGTTAGGAATTGCGCCTCTCTGTTCTTTTACTGGAGTGGTTACTTCACCAATGGTTTCTATTTATTCCTGGATCGTTGATGAATTTGGATTATGCACCTTTCAAGGAGGAATAGAACACCTAGGGGTATTTCAAGTGTTCATGTTCAATGACCGAGATGAGCAATCGGAAATGGCCATCTATTCACTGAAAGAAACTACCCAATTCGCGGTCAAGGGGAGTTTGAGCACCTATCATTTTACTGACAAAGATGGGGCGCAGCAATCGGTTCCGGCGTTGATTGCTCATCAGCTACTCTCTGCCAAGTAAATATATTTTATCAAAGGTATAGCCCCCCAATGGTTGCAACCGGAAGGTACAATTGCAAGGGTTGATCCTCAAATGCCACAAAGCCATATTTCAGATAGAATCGTGCGGCTTGCTCATGCAGCGCATCGACTACCACGAGCTTCACCCCGACTTGCTGGTGGACGTCCCACACGCGTCGTAGCGCATCGATCAATAGGACACGACCAATGCTTTGCCCTTGAAATTTGGCATCCACAGCTAAGCGGCCAATGAGAATACTGGGGATGACTGAGTAACTGCCCGCTGATTTGGCTATTGCTGGCGCGACATCGGCCATCTGAACGGCAGAGGACGTTAGGGTATAGTAGCCTGCGATAACTGACGCTTCCGCAATAGGGCGGGCGACATAGCAGACGGCAACCTTTGCCTGCACATCTTTGCGCGCATTGGCGTGCAAGTAATTATCGAGCGAACGCTCCCCACATGCAAAAGCCGCTCGATTATGGCGTGTCTTATCAAGCGGCTCAATCAGATAGGGAAACTCATCGCTCATCTTACTTACGCCTCGCCCTGCGCTTCTCGATAAAATGCGGCAGCTTGGCGCAATGCGTCATTCGCAGGCGGGGGCTGCGTCAAGGCTGCTAACACCGCTTGCGAGTCGCGCATCGACAACACGATGACCTCGTGCTGTTGAATAACTTGCTCTGCGGCTTGACGGGCCGCAGTTAACACGAATTGTGTCAGCGACTGACCAGACACGGCGGCAGCGTGCTCAAACAAGGCTTTCTGCTCAGTAGTGAGCCGTGTGCTCAGCCGACTATTACGTCGAGATGTATGTGAAGTCAAGTTAGCTGACATCTCTTTTCCTCCGCTCTGGTGCTGATCCAACTGGTATTGTACGCCATATGTACGTACAAATCAAGAGTTATGGGCAGCATCAGGGTGGTGTTCCATCAGATCAGTTTTAGGTTTTTGGTCTACTTCGACATGCCCTTGTGCGATACTATCTATGAGGTGAAATGATGGACAAACTGGCGGTGGCGCTGAAGCGGCATTTCGGGTATGAGGCGTTTTTGCCGGGGCAGCGTGAGGTCATCGCGCGCACCGTGGCGGGGGATGACGCTTTCGCGCTGCTGCCAACGGGTGGCGGCAAATCGCTCATCTACCAGCTTGCTGCGCTGCTGCTGCCAGGGTTGACCGTGGTGGTGTCGCCGCTGATTGCCTTGATGCAAGATCAGGTCGAGCGGCTCGACGCCAACGGCATCCCCGCGACCTTCGTCAACAGCGCCATCAGCAGCGAGGAGCGTAACCGCCGCGAACGCGCCGCCCTACGCGGTGACATTAAGTTGCTGTACGTTGCGCCGGAGCGGCTGGTGCTGGGCGCGTTCCAGGGCTTGCTCGACGCGGTGCGCGGCGAACAGGGATTGTCGTTGCTGGCCATTGATGAGGCCCACTGTGTGAGCGAATGGGGGCACGACTTTCGCCCCGAGTATCGGCAGATTGGTGGGCTGCGTGAGCGATATCCGCAGACGCCTTTCCTGGCACTAACGGCGACGGCGACGGAGCGCGTGCGTGGCGACATCACCACACAGTTGCGGCTGCGGCAGCCCTTCACCTTCACCGGCTCTTTCAATCGCCCGAACCTTGACTATGAGGTGCAGACGAAGAGCAAGGAATCGTACCGCGAGGTGCTGCATCTGCTGCGCGCCGATCCTGCGGCCTCCACCATCATCTATTGCCAGAGCCGCAACGGGGTCGAAGAACTGGCCGCGCGGCTGGTGGACGATGGCGTGCGCGCGTTGCCCTACCACGCGGGGCTCGACGCCACGACGCGGGCTGCCAACCAGAACGATTTCATCACGGATGACGTGCCCGTGTTAGTGGCCACAGTCGCCTTTGGCATGGGCATCGGCAAACCTGACGTGCGGAATGTCATCCACTATGACATTCCGCGTAATCTGGAAGGGTACTACCAGGAATCTGGCCGCGCCGGACGTGATGGGTTGCCAGCCCGGTGTGTCCTCTTTTTCAGCTTTGGCGACAAAGCCAAGATCGAGTGGGCGATCAACCAAAAGACCGAGCCGACCGAGCAGCGTGTCGCGCGGCAGCAGTTGAGCCAGGTCATCAATTTCGCCCAGAGTGGTGAATGTCGCCGCCGGGCGTTGCTGGCTTATTTTGGTGAGACATACCCCGAGGTAAATTGCGGCAACTGTGACAATTGTCGCAATCCCACCGAGCAACTGGACCGCACCGTCGCCGCGCAGAAGCTGCTCTCGTGCGTGGGGCGCACAGGGCAGCGTTTTGGTTTGCGCCATGTCGTCGCTGTGCTGCGCGGCACGAAGTCGCAAAAGATCACGGATTATGGCCACGACCGCCTCTCGGTCTATGGCATCGGGAGCGAACTGAGCGAAGATGACTGGCTGCACCTGGGCCGCGCACTGCTGCAACAGGGCCTGCTGCGCGAGGAAGGCGAGGGCTACCCCATCCTCAAACTGGCCGAAAAGGCGCGCGGGGTCATTCAGGGCAACGAACTGGTTTTTGTCGCCGCGCCCATCGCGCGCAAAGCCACGGCTGCGTCCTCAGCCAGTGGTGGGGCTGGCACGGTCCCCTTGGATGCCACGTCTGAGGGACTCTTTCAGCATCTACGCGCATTGCGCAAGCGGCTGGCGGATGAGCAGGGGGTGCCGCCTTACGTCATCTTCGCGGATGCCACGCTGCGCGCTCTGGCGCAGCAACGGCCTCAGTCGCGGGCTAGTTTTGGCCAGATCCCCGGCGTGGGTGCCCGCAAGCTGGATGCGCTCTATGATGTCTTCACCGATGCTATCCGTGACTATTGCATTGACCACGATGTGTCAATGGATGTCGCCACGTCTGCCCCCGTCGGTCGCACCCGCCAACGTGACCGCGAACCAGAAGCGGACCGCCGCCCCGCCTGGCGCATCTCGCTGGAACAGTTCCAAGCGGGCGCGAGCATTGACGCCATCGCACGCGAACGCGCCATCAAGCCCAGCACCGTGGTGACGCATCTGGTGCAGGCGGTGCGCGAGGGCCATGAACTCGCCCGCGAGCAACTCATCCCTGCTGACCGCTATGAGGCTATCGTGACGGTCTTCCGCCGCATGGGTGCCGAAAAGCTTGCCCCCGTCCTCAACGCCTTGGGAGCCAACTACTCGTATGATGAGTTGCACATCGCTCGTGAGTTTTGGCAATTGGCAATCGGCGAGGAATGACCAGCATTCCTTGTGTCATCCTTGACAGGGTGGGCGCACGGGGCTATAATAAAGAGGCAACGCAGGGTAGAGCAGTGGTTAGCTCGTCGGGCTCATAACCC
>JACDGC010000482.1 GCA_013815535.1 Ktedonobacterales bacterium | reverse complement strand
GTGCCCGTCATTGGGCGGCGTCTCGTTGAACCACGCGTCCACGGCTTGTTCGGGGATCGCCTTATACCACGTCACATTCTCGGCCCAGGTGGTGTAGTGATAGCCCGCCGCACTGAGCCGCTGGGGAATCGTCGAACCGTCAGACCCATTATGGTTGAGGAAGCCGTGCAGCGCCATATCCGCGCTGTGGCGATAGGCGGCCAGCGTCAGTTGCGCGTTGTAGCGCAGTTGTGGGCAGGTCGGCGCATATTTAACGCGATACATGTTCGTGCGGGCGATGGCCCGCGTGATGAAGTCGCTTTGAATGCTCGTCGGCACCGGGGTGGGCTGGCTGCGCGCTGGCGTTGGGGAAGGAGAGACCTTCACCGTCGGCACAGTCGTTGGGCTGGGGGGGGCCACCCCACGCGCCACCGTCTGCCGCGTCTGCATCCCATGAATCACTAAGAGTTGCACCAGCAACATCGCCACCAAACCAGCCGCGACAAACCCCAGCGCGCCAGATATGCGACGCATCACGCATCCCCCCCTTTTCGCCGCCAGATATTTCACCTGTGCCCCCTATTGTACGGCACCAGCCGAGAAACGCAGCACCGCTGGCCATATTGGGTAATCACCACACGCTGCAATCGATGAAGCTGCTGAGCCATAATCCGTTAGCCTGATAGTCACGTTATGTTAGCGCTTCCTTCGTCAAGCGACATATACTTCATGAAACGGATGCTTTATGAGAGAAGCTCAGTGATATAGCAGCGTTTCGTGGCGAACGGTTCAAGGATTTTTTGGAATTGGGGCGGGGAAAGTAATGGAAGACGTCATTACGACATTCATTGAGCGGATGAGCGTGCAACAGCATGCCAGCCCAAACACATGCGGCGCCTATAGCACCGACCTGCGACAACTGACACGGTTTTTGCAGTCCAATGATTTCAGCCGCTGGGAAGACATCGCCAGCGAACATCTGGTTGCCTATCTGCTGCGCCTGCGCGAGCAGCAATATGCGCCAACTTCCATCGCGCGCAAACTTGCCGCGATGAAATCCTTCTTCCATTGGTTGCAAGAAGAGGGCCTCACTGCCGCTGACCCGACCGTGAAGCTCAGTTCCCCACCAGTGAACCGCGAAGCCCCCGCCGCGCTGCATCCCGATGAAGTGCAGACGCTGATGGACCTCGTCGCGGCACAGGACCCCAGCGGCCTTCGCGACCGCGCCATGCTGCAATTGCTGTGTGCCACTGGCATGCGCGTCACCGAGATCGTCTCGCTCAACGTCAGCGATCTGCAATTCGATCAGCAAACCGTCCTCTGTGGTGCAGGTGGCAAGAGCAGCCGCAAACGGACCTTGCCGCTGGAAGCCGCAACCTTGGGCACGTTGCACGCCTATCTGGAGCTTGGTCGCCCCAAGATGGTGCACGACCGCAAAGAACAATCGCTTTTCGTCAACCATCATGGCACTCGCCTCACGCGCCAGGGCTTCTGGCTCATCATCAAAAACCACGCCCGCGCCGCTGGGCTGGAATCGCTGACGCCGCATAGCCTGCGCCACGCCTTCGCCGTCAACCTGCTTGAGCATGGCGCGGAGTTGCGCGAAGTGCAGGAATTGCTCGGCCACGCCAGCATTTCCACCACCCAGATGTATCGCCCCGCTCGTGGCCCACGCGGCAGCCGCACCCCCGTCCACGTGTGACCACACTATCGCCCTTGCGGATGCCATAGGTCATTGGCATTCCACACTCACGCGTGGGCATGCGCACCGATAATTGCAACGAGTGGGGGCATTGCAATCATTGGTGCGCACATTCCCATTTCCTTCATAGAAATATCCGCGCTACGCGGGCCCAAGGTGATGGTCATCACCTTCCCCCCGCTCATTCCCCTTTTCGGGGCAGGTGCCCCTTGCTCAAAAGAGCAGAACCACTCATCATATCCTCTACTATTTCATTTCATTATCATCGCCATAGTCGGCGAGCAATACCCCATTTGGCATGATGCCCTCTTGTCATGAACCCCCATCCCCCAGAGGGACTAGCCGCCATGTACTACTACATCTAGGGTCATTCGGCTTGCGAAATACTAGATGTTGTGCTATACTTGGATTTAGAACCGCTAGCGAACCGTTCTGCGTCCCCCCGATTCATTCACCCTATCGGGCATCTATACCACACCTAAGGAACGAAGCAATGAGCGAGCGCATGCATCAGGGATCGTCGGCCACCCCCGCCGATGAATCGCCCCAGGGAGCTTGGTCCGAGACGGCGGTGCGCGTCCTGCGCGAACGCTATCTCCAAAAAGATGAGCAGGGCACGGTCATCGAGTCGCCCGACGAGATGTGTTGGCGCGTCGCACGCGCCATCGCCAGCGCCGAGGCCACCAACAGTGGCAAATCCTCCGAAGAGATCGAGGCTGCCGCTGCCCGCTACGCCGACCTGATGCTGACACGCCGCTTCATGCCCAACTCACCAACCCTCATGAATGCTGGCAAGGGCAACAACCTTCAGCTTTCCGCCTGCTTCGTCATCCCGGTGGAAGACTCACTGGAAGGCATCTTCGAGTCGGTCAAGCACGCCGCGATAGTCCACCAATCAGGCGGCGGCTGCATCGCGGGCGATGCGCATATCTTCACGACCTTTTGTGGCGTTGAGTCCATCGCGGTGCTGTACGACCGGGTGCGCGCGACTGGCAAGACCGAGGAGATCGCATCTGACCACGCGATGATGGATGTGCAGGATCTCGCCATCCGTACGATGGCGCTGAACCCCGCGACAGGGGCATATGAGATGGCGCAGGTGACCCACCTGTGGCGCTATGACGTGCCGCTGGCGGATCAGGTGCGGGTCACGGGCAGCAACGGCCTAGAGGTAACGACCAGCTGCTGGCATCCTTTCATGGTCTTTGATGGCACCGCGCTGGTGGAACGCCGCGCCGATGAGCTACAACCTGGGGATATCCTTCCCACGCCAAATGCGTCGGTGCGCGACCAATGGCCCCACCATGAGTACCGCGAAGTCGCTGGCATCCGCCTCGATGAAGAGATCGCGTGGCTGCTCGGTTACTATCTCGGTGATGGCAGCATGGGTTGGGCGAAGGTTCCTAGCAGTGAACCACGCCAAGAGAAATTGCGCTGGCGGCTCTTTGATGGCCGAACGGCTTCATTAGAATTCGCCCGCGATGTGCTCGCTCGCCGCTTTGGGGTCCGCTTGACCGTGCAGCAGGACGCACGAGGATTGTATAGCCTCACGACAACCGATCCGCATTTCATCGCGCAGTTTCGCGATTTACTCGAAGTCCACCCCGGCCCCAAAGGGGAACTACCTTTCCCTGAGATGGTCGCGAAATCCCCCCTCACCGTCGTCGGTGCCTTCCTCGCAGGTCTCGTAGATTCCGATGGCCACGTCGAGGCCGAACGCGACCGCGTGACCATCACGTCGCAATCCTATTATCTGATGTCAAAGGTTCATACGCTCTGTGCGCTATTGGGCTTTGCCCCAGGGCTGCGCTCGCGTGAGCCACAGGGCAAGGGTCGCACGATGGTGCATGAAGTGAAACTCGCCGCTGAAGCGCGAGTTGCTGACCTGCGTGACCTTATCGGCCCGATGCTGCATGACGAACTCAAGTCGGTGCGCCTCGCCGAAGCTGCGCATACTCATGCCCACTCCACTGCTGAGCGCTTGCCGATCCCCTTCTCTGCTATTGCGGATATTTTAGAGAGCATCGGCATCCCCACAAAAACGACTACCATTCATCGGCAAGCGATGCAGATCGGCAACGAATCGTTTTGGTTGCATCGCTGGAAGCAAGGCCAAGGTGTTGGCACCGAGTGGCTGCCACGCCTCATCGCCACGCTACGCCCGCTCGTCGCCCCCGAATATTTGCCCCGTCTGGATGTGTTGGATCGCTTGATGCAAGGCGCGACGGTGGTGCAAGGTGTCGCAAAGCCAGATGCAAGCATCCCGTTCTACGACTTCACCGTTGCTGACCACAGCAC
>JACDGC010000481.1 GCA_013815535.1 Ktedonobacterales bacterium | reverse complement strand
CCCCCCCCCCCCCCCCCCCCCCCCCCCCCCCCCCGGCTCCGCGCGCTTCCGAACGTCGTACCCCCGTCGTTGGGGGAATGGGCAATAGCAGTATCACGCCCAGGTATAAAACCAACACTTTCTCCGCAACACTCGCTAGAAATCAAGACCAGGAGCCGCCCCATGGCCTGTCCCATCATTGGAAAAGTGCTGAATCCTCTCAGCGAGCGCCTCGCTAGTCTCCCGCCGCCGACGAAAGCGCAGGTGGCGTACTGGGGCGAACTAGCGCGGCGCATCGCGCTCAAGGGGCCGCAAGGGATGAGCGATAGTGACTGGGATCCCGGCCTCGCCCCCACGCGCCCCACCCTGCGGGTGATGGAAGAGCGACACCTCATCACCCGTCGCAAGCGGTCCTGGCATTGTAAGCGGGATTGGCGGATGGTCCTTGAGCAATTGCAAAGAATGGCTGTGGCGACGCCGCGCCTCGTCGTTGCCGATGCCCCGGCCCCGGGATTGCCAACCTATGCTGAACTCGAAACGTGGGAAGTGGTGGCGAACTGGCTGGATGTGCAGCCCGGACGCAAGGCGCGCTATCCTTTCCCTGACCTGGATATCCCCTTCGCGCGTCTCGAGCGCATGCGGTCGGTGCGCCTCGTGCAGCATCGGCGCGGGTGTTATTGGCAGGTCTTCTCAGGCTGGAAGGAACGGTTGCGCGAACTGTGGTGCGGGGTGCTCAAAGCTGAGGCGGAACAAGAAGAAGAGCAACGTCCTGAACGTGCGCCGCTGGTGGTGGCCGCTGGCGTGGATACGTGGTATCTCAATGTCCTCGACACGGAGGGGCTGCCCCTGAAACTGCGCCAGCAACTCGACGACCTCCAACGCCAGGCGCAAGAGGAAGATGGCGAGGTGGAACTGACCACCCACTTTGATGGCATGCCGCTGTACCTGTACCGCACGGGCCTCAATAGTGCCCAGGGCGGCGGAGTCTCATGGTCGTATCTGCTCCGCAACGAGTCCATCACCATCCTGCTACGCCGCACCCCGCTTAATGGCATTGTGGCGCAGTTGCGCCTCGGGTCGGAGTGTCTGTGGCGGCTGACACCTTCTGGTGCATTGGCAGCGGTGCAGGTGCTCTTTCGACGTTGGTGGGCCTCCGAGCGGCGTGAGGTGTGCTACCAGGTGAGCCAGATCCATCTCGCCGTGGATGTCGCGGGGGTGAATCTGGAAGAAGAAAGTATGCATCAATACGTGACGCGCTCGCGCAAGGGGGCGCTGCATCGGCCCAGTGCGTCTGACCTGGTCGAAACCTCGGGGCAGGCGTGGGATCCCATGGCGGAGCAAGATGCGCTGTTTGGCGATATGGGCATGCTCTCCTTTGCGAGTGACCCGTGGGAAGAGAGCGCACCGTCAGGCTGGGGCAGTGCCCTGGAACTGCTGGGGGTGAATGAGCAAGAGGAAGTCGAGGAGCGTGCTCAGATCGTCAACACGTGGGGCAAGCGGGTCAGTGGCATCACCTGGTCGCCGGGTGGGGCGGTGTCGCTGGTGCTTTATGACAAGACCTTACAACAACGCTTATCGGGCAAGACGCATATGGTGCCCATCTGGGAAGGTGCAGGATGGCAACAGGGCGAGTTGGTGGTACGGCATGAGGGGCGGCTGCGGCGTGAGGTGCTCGCTGAACTTGAGACGGTGATGGGCGAGCGGGGCTGTTTTGATGATCCGCAATATTGCCTCGACCATCTGCAAGACCTCTTGGCCTATTTGGTGGGGCGTCCCCCCGCGAGCCAGACCTGCCCGGAAGAGACGGATGTGGCGTGGATCCGCCGGGTAGTGCCCCAGGTCGATGATGCCACGCATCGCTCGCGGTGGCCGACAGAGGCGACGTGGCAGGTGGTGCAAGGTGCACAGTTCACCGACGCTGCTCCCGAAGTTCGGCGGCTGATTCGGCGCAAGCGCACGACCGATGCCCTGGATGGGCGGGTGAAGACGCTGTATGGGGCGCTGGTAAGTTGCGCCGCGCTCACTCATGCCCAGACGAGCACGCTGGATATCTCAGTCGCGTTACATGATGTGGTGCCGCTGCTCGAAAGAGAGAGTATCCAGCCGCAAAAGGAATTCAGTGAGATGGTACGCCAACGGAGGCGCAAGTGGGGCAAGCCCATCCTGCCTGAGCCGAAAGTGTTGCCGATTCGCCCTGATATGCTGCTCGACCAGCCTGAACCGGAACAGCTAGATGCGCCGATTCCGCCTGAACAAAAAGAATTGGATCAACTGGAATGGCTCATCGTGAATGCTGAGCGGCGGGTGATGGAAGCAGAACGAGCTTACATTAATGCTCAAACCAATGGAATGCATGGGAATAATGGGACTCGTTTTTATGCCAGCGAGCAACAACTAGAGCATCTGACGGCGTGGATCACTTTTGAGCGAGGTGAACAGGCGAAGTTGGTGCACCGAAAATCCGAATTAACCGCTGTGCTATCCACATGATAAAGGATAATGAATGTATCCATTATTTACGAAAAAGAACGAATCAAGCGTCAGTTGCACCTCGGCATCTAGCATCAAAAACACTATAACTTGGAGAGAAGGGTAAATGACGTGCTACGCTGTAGACGAGTAAATTTTACCCTCTGCATCCTGAAAATATTTAGCCTTTTCTGGGCCTGAAACGAGATAATGGTCACCCACATAGTCTAATTTATACCCTATGTTCCAAACTGTATTCAAGCTAAATGGTTTATTTGTGAATCCATTCAACTTTTGGCGAAGTCGAGATATCATCATTTCTAGTGCAGGCTTCGCTTTTCCATCTTCGTTTAGCACATGAAGTAATGACTGACGTGTACATGTTTTCCCCAGATTCTCGATTAAATACGAAAAAACCCCCCACATCTTCTGCGGAAATATATATTCCTCTGCGTTAATTAATATCGACCTATTACTAGCATCTAAAACGAACTTGCCATTACCCATTGCTTTGGTATGAAAATCCTTGTTAAGATAATCTTTGGCAAACCTAACGCAAAGATTGCGAAATTTAGCTAAGCTCACAAGGTCGACCCACTCTGATTCTTCATGCCAATTACCGCACTGAGGTTGAAACATCAAAGTGGGTATATCTGAACTAGATAGTGCAGATGCTGCTGGTGAAATTGTAACCTCACGAACAAGAGGTAAAAAGGTTCCCGCAACACTTTGGGCGGTTTGTTGTAGTAAGGCAACAGATGAATTTTGTGAATCCATCTTCATAGCGGGGACAACTTTCACCACATGTACAGTTATGGCTAATTGCGCTACTATTTTTCTGATATGTTTTACAATTTCACCAGCATTATAAGTAGCTGGAAACCGAATATCCAAACTTGCTTCGGCCATCCATGGCACTGAGTTAGGGGTTAACCCGCCGTGCAACTCGCTGAGCATAATCGAAATGCGCCAGTCGTCTTCGCTGGTTGGCTGGGGGTAGGCACGGATCAATTTCTGGTAGCCGCGATAGAGGCGGTCGATGGCGCTGTCACCCTTCCAGGGGCGCGAACCATGCGCCGCCGTGCCAAAGGCTTCGAGGCGCAGATGTAATAGCCCCTTTTGTTCGGTGACCAGTTGCATGTTCGCGCCGCCATCGGGCAAAATGACGACCTCGGGGCGCCAGGGAATCTGCCCCAGCACATGGGCCACGCCATCGATGCCCCCCACCTCTTCATCCGTCGTCAGCAGCAAGCCCATCCCCGTCACTGGCTCATATTCCATGATGTCGAGCATCGCGGCGATGGGGCCTTTCATGTCGGCAGTGCCCCTGCCGCTCAGTTGTGTCTCGGTCGTCTGGCTGGTGGTGTAGTCTTGGTGGATAGCTTCGACGACATCAAGGTGGCCGCATAGCAAGATGCGTGGGGGCACATTACCCGTGGTGAAGAGGATGGAAGGCTTGCCGTTCGAGGTGAACATTTGGGTGTCGATGCGCGGCTTGCGTTTGATGACATGGGCGCGGGTCCATTCAGCGCAAGC
>JACDGC010000480.1 GCA_013815535.1 Ktedonobacterales bacterium | reverse complement strand
GCCTATAACAACGCGCTCATCGGGCTGCAAAACGCCGAAAACGCGCAGGCGACCGCCGATGCCGCCGCGCGCGATGCGTATAACGCGGTGGTGCATCCCCCCGCAGGCAAGGCGACGCCGACCCCCCAGCAAGCGCAAAGCGCGCATGATGCGCTGGCAGCCGCGCAGACACAGGCACAAAACGCCGTCAACGCGGCCCAGTCGGCGGCAGATCTGGCGCAGTCGCAGGTGGATGTGGCGCAGTCACAGGCAACGACCGCCGAACATAACCTGGATAATTCCGTGCTGCGAGCGCCGATCAGCGGGCAAGTGGGGCAGGTGAACGCGACGCTGGGCCAAGCCGTGGGGGTGAATGGGAGCAGCACGCAACCCTTGATCGTGCTGGTGAACTTAGGGACGCTCCAACTGGCGGGGCAGGTGCGCGAGATAGAGATCGGCGAGGTGCAAGTGGGCTGGCCCGTCCATTTCACGCTGCGGGCATTCCCCCAATTCACATTTGGGGGGACGGTGGCCAGCATCTCGCCTATCCCACATGAGGGGACAAATGGGGTGGGGTATACCGTCACCATCGCCATCGCGCCGCAAAGCGCGAACCAGGCACGGCTCTTTCCCCAAATGTCCGCGCCGACCATCACCATCACCACGCAAGAGGCCATCGGCACGGTGCTCATCCCCACCGCCGCACTGACGTATGCGCGGGGGCAGGTGGCCAGCGGGCGATTTTCCGCCGCCGCTGCTGGAACAGCGACGCAAGCGGCCCAAAGCCTGATCGTGAATGCCGCCGGGGATGACCTGAAGAACGGCCTTGCCAGCTATGTGCTGCAATGGCAGGGTGGCAAACAGGTGGCCGTGCCAGTGGTGCTGGGCATCAGCGACGGCGACTACACGGTGGTGCTGGCAGGGTTGACGGTGGGCCAGGCGGTGGTGCTGAGCGCATGAGGAGTGGCTCAGCGGGCGGGGAAATTCATCGGCAATGAGAGGCCCATCCGCGCCGATGGGCTGAGCGGCGCGGGTGGGCTCATTCGTGAAAGGGAGCATTCGCGATTCGTTGACTGAAAGCGAAGCGGCGCTCCAAGAAGGCGGCACGCGAATTTGGGTGCAATACGCTTTGCTCACGCAAGCTCGTGGTTATTTCCTGTTTGAAGTTCAAGCGTGGGTAGTTTTCGATGATGTGCAAGCGTGCGGCGGGGGAGATCTTGCGATGATTGGTGCCGATCACATCATATGACGTGCCAGCATGTAAGAGATGCGCTTCGACGCCCTGATTGATGGCCACCGAAATGTTCAGGTGGAGGCTAATGGCATCAAAAAGGGCTGCTTGGCGTGCTTCTGTCCACTGCGCTGCGACGGCGAGGGCATTGGTTGCTCGTGCTCCAACGACGCCAAAGCAGTGTGCGGTCGCATCACTGCGCGCATAGGTAGCGGTCAAGCCGAGATCGTGCAGCATCGCCGCTACATATAGCAATTCGGCGTCATAGCGGAGGTCGGCATGTTTGGCTAGCAGAGTTGCCCAGACGTAGGCGCGTGAGCAATGATGCTGTAACCAGAGCGGCGAAACTTGGGCGCACGCCGAGGCTGCGCGAAGGGCAACCTGAGTATCGGGAATAATAAACGATGCGTCTGTAATGCTCGCCGTTCCCTTTCCCCATACGGGAAGGATGCGCTTCGCCAGACGACGCCATTGCACCTGTACCGCTTGCGCCATGAGGGCGCGCTGATCCGCAGTGCTCAGTGCCCCACCAGTGCGCTGTGACCAAGACCAACTGCCTACGCCATGTGCCATGTTCGTGCTCCTCTTTCCGATGTCTGCGCAAATACCCTAGCCGCAACTCGGCAACGATCAACTGGCTCCATTTAGATACGAACGTTCGTATTTATTCGCAGACAAAATTGCCTCCTCTGTGGTTGTGAAATTCGCCGGGTGCGGACGAACGGATGACGATGTGCAGCTCAACTGCTGTGTAGTAGTTGATGGAATGCATAGCGTGCTTTTTTGATGCCCTCTTCTTGCTGGCCCAGACCACGCCAGATCAAGACACCCGATAAGATGGTCAAAAAGGCAAACGCGGATTGGTCGCTCGGCGCGGTTGACGGCAACTGCCTTTGCTGGACGGCGCTATGCATCTCGCGCTGGATGAACGTGAGAAAGTGCTGATAGTGCTCGCGCACAGCGCTACGCACATCCGGATTTTCGCGGTCATCGACCTCAAGCACGGAGTTGGTGAAGAAGCATCCCCCCAGAAAGATGGGCTTCTGGATGTAGGCGAACCAGGCTTCGCTCAGCGCCACGAGCCGCGCTTGCCCCGCAGGTGCAGCTAGTGCTGGCACCACAACCGCACTGGTGAAGATGCGCGCAGCGTGGTGCACGACGGCCAATTGCAACGCCTCTTTGGAGGGGAAATGCGCGCAGATGCCACCCTTCGACAAATGGACCTGTTGAGCTAAGCCACCGATGGTCAAGCCATGCAAGCCATTCACGGAGGCCAATTGCACGGCTTCATCAAGGATGAACTGTTTGGTTTCGTCGCCCTTATGCATATCCCTATGATAACGGACGTTCGTATTTTTTGTCAAGGGGCACGCTAATGCTAGGCGTCAGCCGGTCGTTTGGAATAGCATGCGGCTGGTTGGCCTAGACCACCAGACGGAGCAGGTAACCGGGATTCAGCACGGCCCACGGGGAAAGGAAGTCGCCCGTCACCGCGACGATGGTGTCGGCCATATGCTTGCGCCGCCGCATGACCCACGAGATGTGGTTCATCAGCGGCGGCACCTGCACCGACGCCTGAATGATCATTTCGATGATGCGCTTGCCACGAAAGTCGGCGCGGAGTTCGCGGTCATAGCGCGCCAAGGTGGCGGCGCTGGTGTCATTGGCGCGCAGGGCAGCGGTGGCGACGCGCGCGACGATGCCCGCGCCGTGCAGCGCTTTATAAATGCCCTCACCCGTGAAGGGATCGTAATAGCCCGCAGCGTCGCCCGCCAACAGCACGCCAGCGGTGGAAAGGCGAGTCACCCCCACGGCAAGGTGGCTGACGGCGAGCGTCTGCCGCTCCACCGTGACCGCCGCGAGGCGATCCGCCAGTTTGGGGAAGGTCGCCAACGATGCCAGCAGGAAGTCTTGGGGGTGGCCCGCGAGCTTTTTGGCGTCGCGACCTTCATCCACCACCATGGCGACGTTGCAGAGGTCGCCATCGCCAAAAGGGGCCAGGCCAACATAGCGGCGGTTGGCCACGTGCATCTCACCATACCCCGTCAGGCCAGCGATGCCGCGCAGATGGGCAACCAGGGCGATCTTGCGCATGCGGCTTTCGCGTTGAAGGCCCAGCCGTTTCGCAATGGTGGAGTGCAGGCCATCGGCGGCGATGACGAGCCGCGCCGTGATGGAATCATTTCCGACAGCGGGCACCAGGGTGTGGCCCCCGGTGGTCGCATCAGGGACGATCTGCGCCATGCGCCACCCCTCGCGCACCTCGACCCCGGCGGCACGGGCAGCGCGTACCAGCGTGTCATCCAAATGGTACCGCGCGATGCTGAGACCCGTTTCGTAGAGGCTGCCGCCATCGGGGGCTTTGGTCGCGGCGAAGTCGCCCTGAAAGTAGGTGCCATCTGGCGCGTAGATGCGAAAGCCACGGAGCCTGCCGGGATCGGTGGAGGCTAATTCCGCCAGCACACCGAGATCGCGCAGCAGCGGCTCGGCAGCGGGGCTGAGATATTCCGCGCAAGGTTTGTGGCGCGGGAATGTGCCGCGATCCACCAGCACGACACGCCAGCCCGCCCGTGCCAGATGAATGGCACTGGCCGAACCCGCTGGCCCGGCACCAACAATCGCAACGTCGTAGATTTCCGGCATCCGCACGCCCCCTTGCATACACTGTCGATGGTTTGTTGATATTATGCCGCAGGCGCAGGGGTGCGTGCCAACCGGGCCAGGAGAACGCGAAAAACGCGAAAAGGCCGCTCGTCAACAGGTGTCAGGTATAGGGGG
>JACDGC010000479.1 GCA_013815535.1 Ktedonobacterales bacterium | reverse complement strand
CCCACATGGCTGCGCCTCGTGCAACGCCATGGGCACCGTGAACCGTGAAGGCAGCGGCAGCAGCGATTGGTCCGATGTGTATGAGCATGGCGCCCAACATGGCAGCGACGACGACGAATTCGACCCCATGCTGCGCGTCTCGGCGGGGGCCACCCTCGATGATATCTTGATGACGGCCCTGCGCACCATCTTGCCCGCTGAGGACCTGCCCATCGCCGAAGCGTTGGTCGGCAATCTGGATGAACGTGGGTATCTCACCATCTCGATCACCGAACTCGCGGCGCAATTGGATGTCACGCCCGCGCGCGTCGAGGCGGCACTGACCGTGCTGCAAGCACAGGAACCGATCGGCATCGGCGCGCGCGACGTGGCAGAATGCTTGCTGCTGCAATTGCGTTGGTTTCGTGAGCAGGGGCAACCACAGCCGCTGGCTGAGCAGATCGTTGCGCACCACCTGACCGATGTCGGCCAACGCCGCTTCGTCGAGATCGGGCGCGAACTAGGCACCACCAGCACCCACATCAAGCGTGCCTGGAACTTCATCAAGGCGAATCTGAATCCCTACCCGGCCCACACCGCCATTGCCGAGCCCCACGCGCGCAATGTGCGCGGCACCACGGCACTGATTCGCCCCGATGTCATCATTCGACGCACCGACAGTGGCTTCGAGGCCGAGGTGGTGGAGCGCCGCCGGTACCACTTTGCCATCAACCCCACCTTCCACATGATCGCCGCGACCAAAGAGCAACAGGGCGTCTCAGATGCCCAGCGCCGCGAGGTGCATAACTATGTCAAACGCGCGCAATTATTCATCGACAACGTGCAGCAACGCTGGCAAACGCTGAAAAAGATCGCGGATGCCCTCATCGAAATCCAGTACGACTTTTTGGATAAAGGCGTGCGGGCGCTGCGCTCATTGACGCGCAGTGAACTGGCGACCTATGTGGGGCTGCACGAGGCAACCATCAGCCGCGCCACCAACGATAAATATGTCTTGCTGCCCGATGGCCGCACCATCTCGTTCGATGATTTCTTCGATGGGTCATTGCGCGCGAAAGACATCCTGCGCGAAATCATCGCTAGCGAAGACCCCCGGCGCCCCTACAGCGATGAAGATCTGGCGGCGATGTTGCATGGGCGTGGCGTCGACGTGGCGCGCCGCACCGTTGCCAAGTATCGCGAAGCGTTGCGGATCTTGCCGTCGCGCTATCGCTAGCGCAACAGCGGTCAAACACGACACCACAACTGAGGCGGGCAGAAACCCAGGAATTCTCGCGATCCCTTCTGACGTTTCTGCCCGGTGATCGCGTGGACTGATATCCATTGCGAAATGGTGGCTTCAAAAAAGCTGACCAACATCAGCCCAATCTTTACTGAGCGCTTCTCCCCAGCTCATGCAGAAGAAGCGCACCGCCATTTCCACCGACAGGCACAAAGGCAAGCCGACACGTTCCTGGCCTAGCAAGCAGCCCGCCCCACCCATCTGAGCATGCTGACAGGGAATACACCTCAGGGAAAGCCAACAGTTCCGCTTCAGTTTCGCTCATCTCCAGACGATAAGATACCTAGACTTGTGCAGTATCTAAGCTGGAGGATCATCATGAAAAAGCTCGTGTCATTGAGTGCACTCAGCGTTGCTCTGGGGCTGACGCTTCTGCTGGGGGCACTGCAAGCCCCCGCATATGCCAGCACCCACCATCAGCGAGCCACCGCCCCCGTCTCGGCTACCATAACCATTTGCAAACTCCCCACCACCTCAATGCTAATAGGCACCTCCCAATACTTTTACATCAGTTCCTGTGCGGTCTCTCAATTGATAGTCATGTTAGCCGATCCTAACTCCCTGATGCTTCAGAAGAGTTTCGGATCTTATGGGTGGATGATAAACCAAAATGCGCAGTTAACGCTCCAGGCAGTCTTTGTTAGTAGCCACGGAAATGGAATATGGTTCATCTTTACTCCAGGCGTGGGAAACTGTGCCGGGTTCAATTTACCTTTTGCGGTTCTTCCGGGCAACTTCTTAGCGGGGGGAGGCGCCTATAGCTGTAGTTAGCCATGCTTAAAGGCATAGGGTGAAGAGCAGCCGGGTACGGCTGAGAAATGCCCTCGATGCTCGCCATCTGTCGTAGCCAAACGATGAAGCGAATGAGATGGTTGCTTCAACGGTCTCATTCGCTTCAATCATGGAACAGCACCAACCAACGAATCCCTGGGCTTTGCGACAAGCTAGCCACCAGCACAATCGACAATTGACACCAGTTCTGGCACCAACGCGAGCAGATCACCGTGGAAGAAGGGTGACAATGCCACGGCTGAAACGAGAAGAAGCCTTGACTGAGACACGCATCGAGACATCCCTAGACACGTTCCCTAGTACCAGCAGTACTGTCGATGAAGGCCGAACAATCCGCATGAAAACTAGCACGGAGGCTATTAATAAGAGTAATTGACGCCAGTTTTGACGCCAATTACTCATCCCCCTCTTTAATCGGGATACCAAAAATTTGTTCGGATACATCAGCCGCTTGCTGGTGCATCCCAGGCATAATGTGTGCATAAATGCTCAGTGTAATTGCAACACTAGCGTGTCCCAACATTTCCGAGACCACTTTAATATTGACACCACGCCTCAGCAACAGTGTCGCCGCAGTATGGCGTAAGTCATGAAAATGGATACGAGGCAGTCCCGACTTTTTGAGCAGCCTGGCATAAGGGCCAGCCAGAAAACTCTTGGGAAGCATCCTACGACCAAATGAATTAGGGAATATCCAATCAGTTGAGGTATCCCAATCCGTCCCGGCCTTATCGCGTTCCTGGAATTGCCGTTCCCGGTGACGCTTCAAAGCATCGATTACATGGGCCGGGAGCAGAATACGACGTTTAGAAGAAGGCGACTTCGGATGAGTAACCCGATATCCAGTCAGTGTCACTTGAATGCCATGAACAAGATATAGCTCGCGTTTTTCAAAATCAATATCTTTCCACTGTAAAGCCAACAACTCCCCTTCTCGCATGCCTGTAGCGAGGACAAGGACATAAAGAGCCTCAAATCTATCCCCCTTTGCTGCATTAAGTAAGATTTTAGCTTGCTCTTCGGTATAGGGTACTCGTTCTTTCGGCTCGTACTTTGGCGGCTTTACTAACATTGCAACATTTCGAGAAACTAAATTCAGCAACAGGGCGTCATTTAATGCCACCTTGAAAATTGTGTGAGTCCTATTTACAGTAGATAAGGCCAGTCCATCGGCCACTTTCTTGGTATAAAAAGCTTGTAATTGTTGCGGTGTCAATTTAGCAAGAGATAAATTCCCTAGTTCCTTCATAATGCGTCTTGCATGAGTCCGATATGAAATGAATGTACTTGGCTCAACTTGACTCTGAATCGATTCTAGCCAAGAAGTCAAAAATTGCTTGATTGTTTGATGACCATCGGTGGGGACAATGCCTTTGTCCAAATCGGTGAGCATTTCGCGCAGCTTCTTTTCCGCTTCGCGGCGCGTCTTGGCATAGGTGCTTTTGCGCTTGCCATTGGGAAGACTCATCCGAGCTTCCCAACGACCATCACCGCGCTCGACAACACTCCCTTGATTGTTGGAACGACGCTTCATGATATCGATATCCCCCTACTTACTTGTCGGCTTGCATCGCCACTTGACGCGCCACGAATTCGCGCATTGCATCCCACGTAATGCGCCGTGAGCCGCAGACCTTGATGCTTGCTAGCTCCCCCCGCTGAATGAGCCGATACACAAATGGCCGACTGAGCCGAAGCAACTGTACAGTTTCATTCACGGTGAATAGCAACTGTGAACCTGGCTGTACCTCTTGTGTTTGCATCCCCGTTCCCCCCATTGCGCATGAAAAAGCCGCCCAGCATCCCCATACTGAGCGGCCCCCGTTGTCGGTCTTATTCCCCTACTGCCTGTCGCTGTGCCTCTTGTTTCTCGGCTAGCTTCTGCATCGACTGCCCAATCCGCACGCTCTTGTCG
>JACDGC010000478.1 GCA_013815535.1 Ktedonobacterales bacterium | reverse complement strand
CCCCTGCCCCAGGGCTGTTTCGGGGGTCAGCGACGCCATCGGCACGCTGACCCCTGCCGTCACCTCGGCCTCGCGGTCGGCATCGCTCACCGAGCCACCCGGGAAGACGAACACCCCCGGCACGAAGTCGCTCTGAGCATGGCGCTGCACCATGAAGACTTCCGGCCTGCCATCCCCGGCGTGGGGGCGCAACAACATCACCGCCGCCGAAAGGCGCGGCGTCACAAGGGATGATGAGGCCATGGGGACGCTTCTCCTTCGCAGATCTGGGATGTACTATACCATATCATCTCATATGCCCTGTTGGAAAGACGAGCACGCCGCCACGCGCCCACCCCCCCCCGATGCCCATCGCTCTTGACACACCTCGATTTTTCATGAAAATCTGCCCGATTGAACTAAACGCCCCATTTGTGGAACTAGTAGGGGCAGGTGAGCCATATCTCCGCAGAAAGGATGGGCCAGCATGTGCACGAAGCACCCGATGACCAAACCCTGTTGACCCGAATCGCGCGAGGGGACCAAGATGCCCTCGACCTGCTCTATGCACGTCACCGCCCACGCTTATGGCGCTATGCCTGGCAGCAGATGGACCGCAACTCAAGTTGGGCGGAGGAAGTGGTGCAGGATACCTTCCTCGCCATCTGGACCGCCGCCCGTGGCTATCGCGGGGATGCCTCGGTGGCGACGTGGATCTTTCGCATCGCGCACCACCAGACCCAGAAGGCATGGCGGGCGCAGGGTCGTCAGGTGCACGAGGTCGCCATCGATGAGGAAAGCGCGTTGCTCGCCCCCATCGAGTCGCACGAGGCGGCGGTCGTGGCGCGCCTCGCGCTGGATGAGGCATTGACGCAGCTCTCTACCAAGCACCGCGCCGTCCTCGAATTGCTCTTTTTCCATGGATTCTCGCTCGATGAAGTCGCGCTTATCCTCGACATCCCCGTGGGCACGGTAAAAAGCCGCCTGAGTTACGCGCGCCGCGCCCTGCACCTGGAGATGTCGCATGTTGCCGCACAGGAGGACGCCCATGATGCCTAGTCGTGACTGTGCGCGTTGCCGTGCGCTCTTGCCTGAATATGTGGCTGGTCGGCTCAGCCAGGAAGACAACACATTCGTGACGGCCCACCTGGCAACCTGTGCCGAATGCACCCAGGAACTCGCGCAGTGGCAGTCCGTTGCCAGCGCCATCCGCGCCTCAGAACCAGGGGCAGTGCCATCGCTCACACTGACCGTCGCACGGGTGCAATTGCGTGACCGCATCGCCGCCCTGCCTGTGCTCAATCACCAAGGAGGCCCAATGATCATTCCCGATGACGCGCCATTGTTGACCGCTACCCCACCAGTGCGGCTGCCGCCGCCAGCATATCGGCGCACCTTCCCCATCGCCGCCGCGATCCTTGTCATCACGCTCGCGGGGACGCTGATCTTCGCCTTGACCCAGGCGCGCCGCACCATCCCCGGCACCACCACGCCACCCCCATGCCCCACGGGCACGCCAATCAGCACCAACCTGGGCACCTATGATTCCATCGAAGTCGTCTCGATGCTGAACGCCCATGAAGGTTGGGGCGCGGGATCGACCTGGGGACCCAAGATCACTGATGGACCCCATGCGCTGCTCGCTCACTTCGACGGCTGCCGCTGGCAGGTGGCTGATCGTTCCATCCCCAATGTGGTGCTGACGAACATTTCGATGACCTCGGCCACCGATGGCTGGGCGGTGGGCCTCAGCTACAAGGTCAATGATAAAACGTTCTTACCTACTGGGCAGGGCATCCTGCATTATCATGCGGGCAAGTGGAATGCCGTCACCGTCCCAGAGTTTACCGCACCCTATGGTGCCGTGACCCCACAGGTGCAGATGGTCAGCAGCACCGAGGGCTGGCTGATCGGGGGCACAATCGCTGGGCAGCATGTCCAATCGCTGCTCTTCCACTATCAGAACGGTTCATGGAGCAAGGTCACCACGGGGTTGGCGCCTGATGTGCTCCTCTCAGGACTCACCACCACCTCATCGGGTGAAGCCTGGGCCATCACCCAAAAGATCAACCAAGTGGATCAAAATGGCAAACTCCTTTCCACCGCCCCAGAGGGCATCGGGCACTATCAGCATGGGACCTGGACGACCTTTGACTTGCCTGCCCTCGCAACACTCCATAGCCTGAGCATGCTCACGCCGACGAATGGGTTTGCCATTGGCGAGATCGGCGAAGCGGGCAGCCAGCAGCTCTACCAATTACATTACGATGGTACATCATGGCAACGTATCACCGCACCAATCGTTGGCACCCCCACCCATTTCGTTGTATTTGGCTTCTCGATGGTGTCGGGCAACGACGGATGGGCAACAATCAACACTGCTACTGAGAGTGGGACCAAAGGCTCGATCATTCACTACCATGATGGACAGTGGACGAAGGACGTCACCCCCGCAGATGTGATGGACTTCCGCACGATTCAGATGATCTCACCGACAGACGGATGGGCGATTGGTGGCGCGAACGTTAACATCCTCGGCGCGAATGGGCAGGTAGTAATCGTGTTAGACAAAGGGCGACTCTACCACTATACCGGAGGCGTATGGAGCGCGATCACGGCGTCCAAGTAGCCCCGGGCTACGACATCGTGACGCAATCGGCACAGCGATGATAGGAGAATGCGCCAGATGCAAGCATCTGGCGCTTCTCATTGAGCCTGTGGTCACGCCGTCACACGCTCACTTACCAGATTCTTGACGACGGTCCCGTTCTGCATCACCAGCGCGATATTGGCGTGCGGCTGCAACACCGTGATGTCTGCCAATGGATCGCCGGATACCAGGATCAGGTCAGCGATCTTGTTCGCCGCGATCGTGCCAAGGTCCTGGTCAAGTTTCAGCAGGGTCGCGGCGTTGCGCGTGGTGGCGACGATGGCTTCCATCGGCGTCATGCCGCCTGCCACCATCAGCGCCAACTCTTCAGCATTCTCGCCATGGGGGCCTACGCCAGAGTCCGTCCCCATGGCCACCTTCACGCCCGCCGCCACCGCGCGCGCAAAGGATGCCTGGTGGTCGGCGATCACCTGGCGCGACTTGCGAACCGCGTACTCGGGCATGGAACTGGGGTCGGCCTCGGCACGGCGCACCACCTGCAAAGGCGCGACCAGCGTCGGCACCAGATAGACATCGCGGTCGATCATCATGTGGATCGCCTCGTCATCCAGCCAGATGCCATGCTCGATGGAACGCACCCCGGCGCGAATGGCATTCTTGATGCCGCGCGTGCCCTGGGCATGGGCCATCACCTCGACGTGGCCGTGGGCCTCGCCCTCTTCCACGGCGGCACGCAGTTCGGCCTCGGTGAATTGCGAAGCCATGGGCGAATCAGTGGGTGAGAGCACCCCACCCGTCGCGCAGACCTTGATCCAATCCGCGCCAGCCCGCAGAATCTCGCGCACGCGCTGGCGCATCGCATCCACGCCATCGACAACGCGGGGGGGCAGTTCCGGCGAAGCGACGTTCAGGCAGACGCCACAGGGCATCGTGTTGTCGGCGTGGCCCCCCGTCTGCGAGAGGATGGTGATGGCCACTTGCATGCGCGGGCCAGGAAAAAGGCCCCGCGCAATGGCATCGCGCAGCCCAGCAGGCGCATAGCCCGCGTCACGGACGGTGGTCACGCCGCCCGCCAAGGTCCGTGCCGCGCGGGGAATGACTTCATAGAGGCTGAGTGAAAATGGTGTCATCAATTGCTGCACCAAGTTCGCCCCATCGAAGAGAAAATGCACATGCGTGTCGATCAAGCCGGGCAACAGCGTCATGCCCGTGCCATCGATGACGGTCGCACCGCGTGGCACCGCCCCACGCGCCTTCACGGACGCGATGCGCCCATCTTCCACCACCACCGTCGCTTGGGCGAGGGGGTCGCGCCCGGTGCCATCAATGACTTGCGCGCCCGTGATCACTGTCTTGGTCATCAGCCAGCCTCCACCGCCGTGATTATGCTGGCCATTGTACACCAT
>JACDGC010000477.1 GCA_013815535.1 Ktedonobacterales bacterium | reverse complement strand
GGCTATGGCTGCGCCGCCGCTATCAACTCATCCAGGTGCATACCATGCCAGATTTTCTGGTCTTTGCAGCCATCATCCCGCGCATCTTTGGCTGCAAGGTCATTCTGGATATGCACGACCTGACTTCCGACCTCTACAGTGTCAAATTCAAGTCACGTTGGATGAAGCCCCTGATCTGGGGCCTGCGGTTGCAAGAACGCCTGAGCGCGGGGCTGGCGAACCACGTGTTGACCGTTCATGAGCCGTATCGTCAGATCTTGATCGAGCGGGGCATCAAGCCGCGCAAGGTCAGCGTGCTGATGAATGCGCCTGATGATCGCATCTTCTCGATGGATAATCGACCCACTGGCAAGCTCCCCAGCGTAAACCTCGCCGCGCCGCAGCCCTTCGTCTTGGTCTATCATGGCACCATCGCTGCCCGTTATGGGTTGGATGTGATGTTGCGCGCGGTCGCGTTGCTGCGGGCGCGGCACGTGGTGGAGTCGTTGCGGTTGGTCATCTATGGCAAAGGTGACGATCTGGCGCGCTTGCGTGGCATCAGCACTGAACTGGGGTTGGATGATGTCGTGTACTTTCATGGCAAACATGTGCCCACCGAGCAACTGCCTGAACTGCTGACCCAAGCCGATCTGGCGGTGGTGCCCAACCTGAAGAATCCTTTCACCGACTATGTGCTGCCCACCAAGTTGATGGAGTATGCCGCCCTCGGCGTCCCATCCGTGATGGCGCGCACGCTGGTCGTCAGTCAATATTTCGATGAAGAAATGGTGGCCTATTTCGCGCCGGGTGATGCGGAGGAACTGGCACAGCAGATCACCACGCTCGCGCATGACCCCGAACGCCGCCGCGCCATGGCACGGCTGGCGCATCTGCGCTTCACCCAGCAGTATGGGTGGCCGCAGATGAAGCAATCGTATTACGATCTGGTGGATAGCCTGTGCCGTCCCAAAGAGGTAGCTGCCCGCCAGGCGGCGCAAGCACCAGCTACCCACCCCACCCCGTATTCTCGTTAAGGAGCCTTCCGTTCATGGCGAATATTTGCGTGATTGGCATGGGCAAGATGGGCTTGCCCGTCGCGGCCCTCTTCGCGGCGTGTGGCAGCACCGTCGTCGGCGCGGACATCAATGCCGAGGTCGTTGCGGCGATTAATGCGGGCACCTGCCCCATCGACAACGAGCCGGGCCTCGCCGAGATGATCAGCGAAACGGTGACGACGGGTCGCCTGCGCGCCACCACCGATACCCCCGAGGCCGTGCGTGCCTCGGATGTCGTCGTCGTCCTCGTGCCCCTGCTGGTCGATCCGCGCAACCAATATGAGCCAACCTACCGGGCCCTCGAAAGCGCGATGGATGGCATCGGGCGCGGCATCCGCCCTGGCACGCTGGTGATCCTCGAAACGACACTGCCCGTTGGCGACACACGCAACCGCCTGGGGCCGATCATCGAGCAGGTTTCTGGCCTGCGCGCGGGTGAGGACTTCTTGCTGGTCTTCTCGCCCGAGCGGGTGCAGTCGAACCAAGTCATTCGCAATTTGCTGGAATATCCTAAGGTCGTTGGGGGCGTCAACCAGCGCAGCACCGATGCGGCGGTGGCGTTCTATCAAGAAGCCCTCACCACCAACATCATCGCGGTGGCGAATGCCGAGACGGCAGAGTTCGCCAAGATCGCCGAGTGCGTCTACCGTGACGTGAATATCGCGCTGGCCAATGAGATGGCCATCAGCGCGGCCAGCGTGGGTGTGGACTTCAACGATGTCATCATGGCGGCCAACAGCGAGCCGTTGTCGCACATCCACAAGCCGGGCTTGGGGGTCGGCGGCCACTGCATTCCGGTGTACCCCTATTTCATGATCAATCGCCAGGAACCAACGGTGCTGGCCCAGCAGGCACGCAAGATCAACGATGGCATGGCTGACTATGCCACCGATCTGCTGCGCGGCGAACTGGGTTCGCTGGATGGCCAGAATGTGTTGGTGTTGGGCTTGTCATACCGCGCCAACGTCAAAGAGCCAACGTTCTCTTCGGCGATTCTCTTGGTGCAAAGCCTGCAACGCGCGGGCGCGCAAGTGTATCTGCTGGACCCGCTGTTCACGGCGGAAGAGATCGCGCGCTACACCCCTGGCGCGCTCGCCGTCAATCCCGATCTCAGCGGTCTACCGAAGTTCGCTGCCGCGATTGTGCAAGCGTGGCACAACGATTTCCGCTCCCTGAGTTGGCGCGACCTCCCTGGCACCCCCATCGTGTTGGATGGCCGCAACGCCGTCAATCGCGCGGAGGTCGAGGCCGCCGGGCTGCGCTATGTCGCCATCGGCGTCGCCGAGCGCAACGTCGCCGCGTCGGTGTAACGGGGAGACGTTAGCGATCAATGTGGAATGGTGGGCAGAGACCTCAAGACGGCGTGCGGTGAATCGACGCCTGCGCGGGTTAGGTCCGTCCCACCGTGAATCACGCCCGACCATAGCCCGGATGGGGGCATTTTTCGAGCCGGGGGATTTGGCCCCCGGCGCTCCTGGCTACGCGCGATCATGCTCGACTGGACCCCACCCGCGCAGGCGGGTTTCGTCGCCCGCAGGCATTCAGGCGCGGTTTCACCTGCCCACTGTCTGTTCCCGCATGATCACATTTCCTTACCAATGAAATGAAAGGATGACACCATGGCAGCGAACCGACCGATCCGCGTGCTGGCCGTCACCGCTGCTTACCCCACGCCTGGCAGCCATAAAGGCGCGTTCTTGCAGAGCGAGGTCGAGGGGTTGCGCGAGGCCGGGGTGGATGTGCAGGTGTTGCATCTGCAAGGCAAGTCGAAATATGTCAAGGGTGTGCAGACGGTGCGCGCGACCGCCAAAGACTACGACATCATCCATGGGCACTACAGCTTTTGTGGCGCGGTGGCGCGGGCGCAGCACGCGCGGCCCTGTGTCATCACCTTTTGGGGGTCGGACGTGCTGCGCAACCCCGTGCTGCCCGACACGCGCCAGGGCCAGTTCAGCCGCCGCATCTCGCCCGCGCTGGCGCGCCGCGCCGAAGCCGTGATCGTGCCTTCCGAAGAGATGGCGCGTGCCTTGCCGGGGGCGCAGATCACGGTGGTGGAGCTAGGGGTCAATTTCGCGGCCTTCAAGCCCATTGCCCAGGCCGAAGCACGGCAGCGGCTGGGGCTGAATCCCGATCTGAATCACCGCTACTTGCTCTTTGCCAACAGCCCCTCCATTCCCGTGAAGGGCTGGCCCATCGCTGAAGCCGCCACCCAGTTGATGCAGGCTAACGGCGCTCCGGTGGAATTGGTCGCCGTCACGGGGCGTCCGCACGATGAGGTCATCCTCTATATGAATGCCTGTGATGTGCTGGTGCTGCCGTCCTATTGGGAGGGTGGCCCGTATGTGGTGAAGGAAGCGATGGCCTGCAATCTGCCGATTGTGGCGACGGATGTGGGCGACGTGCGCCGCGTCACGGCAAAGACGCAGGGGTGCTACATCGCTGAACGAACCGCCGAGGATTTCGCCGACAAATTGTGGCGCAGCCTGCATGGTCCGCGCCGCACCACGGGGCGGCAAGATATCGCGCACCTCTCGCGCGAAAATGCCACCCGCCGTGTCATCAGCGTCTATGAGCACGTGTTGGCACATGAGCAACGGTAGCGGGCGAATCTCCTACGGATTGGCGCTACGCGGCCATGCATGCTATCATGAAAGATGATAATGACACGGGAGGGCATGCCATGACGAGCCGCCGCAACGCGCCGGAACCAGAATCAGCGGGCGAGATCCGTCTGCGCCAGACGGCCCAAGTCTCGGCGGCAGATCAAACGCGCACCTTTGAGATCGCGGTCGTGCTGCCCACTGGGGCGAGCAGCGAAGAGATTCAGCGTGCCATTCAGGGCGCGGAATTAGGCATGCGCGGCCTCTCGGAGCAGATGGATCGCCAGATCAGCGCCTTCCGCGATGAAGCCCAGCAGGGTGGCACGGTGGTGGCATCGCTGCCCCCTGCTGCCCCGCCCCAGGC
>JACDGC010000476.1 GCA_013815535.1 Ktedonobacterales bacterium | reverse complement strand
GAGCACGTTTTACCTGCGCACGGGGCTGGGGGCGCATGGTGGGCGCGCCCAGTGGGCCATCACCGCTGCCGTGGCTGCCAACCCCACCAGCCCACAAGCCTGGGATCTACTGGGGCAATGGGAATGGCAATCGGGCCAGCCCGATGCCGCCATCACCGCCCTGCGCGCCGCTATCACCCATGACCCGCGCTATGCCCCTGCCCATGCCCATTTGGCGCTGATTGCCTGGGCGCTGGGCGCTGGCACCACCGCGCGCATCGAAGCCGCTGAAGCGCGTGCCCTCTCTGCCACCAGCGCGGCCATCTGGCGCGGCACCACATTGGTTGTTGCGCCAGATGATTCCCTCGCCATTTAGCCGCTTCTGGCGCGGTTTATGCATCAGATTCGCGGAATTGTGCAACAAACAATCTCACCAAGATCTTGGCGAAGGAGCGCGACATTTCACCTATGAATTTTGACTTTTTAACGAACCCACTCCCCGATGAAAAAGTCACTTTCCTCAAAAGTGGCGTCATCATCGACAAACGCTTCATCGTCGAAAAGATGATCGGTTGGGGCGGCATGGGCAATGTGTATCTGGCGCGCGACATCACCAGCGAGCGCCCCAAGCACTTCGCCATCAAAGAGACGCTCTTCGCCGCGCAAGAGCCCCTCACGGCGGATCAAGCGCTCATCGTCAAAGCGCTCCACAAAGAAGCGAAGATCATGATGCGGCTCGAACATCCATCCATCCCGCGCGTCTTCGATTATTTCGAGTGGCAGCGGCGTTTCTATCTGGTGATGGATCACATCGACGGCCAAACCCTCAACGACAAATTGTTAGAGCAACTCAAAACCCATGGCGTCCCCTTCGAGGAGGGAAACGTCATCGAATGGGCGATCCTCATCTGCAATATCTTTGACTATCTGCACCATCAAGAGCCACCGGTCATCCACCGCGACATCAAGCCCGAAAATTTCATCATCACTGACCGCAACGAACTGAAGATGATCGACTATGGCATCGCGCGCCAAGTCATTGGGTCGCTGAATCTCACCAGCCGCCAGGGCACCCCCGGCTATTTCGCTCCCGAGACGCTGGATAATTATGCGGATCAACGCACTGACCTCTATTCACTGGGCGTGATGATGCATGTGCTGCTGACGGCGAAAGATCCACGACAAGTTCCCCATTTTTCCTGGGAAGACCATCGCCCACGACAATATTGCACGTCGCTCAGTCGTGAGTTGGATGACATCATCATGCGCTGCCTCAGATTCGACATGAGCGAACGCTGGCCCTCGGCAGCGCAACTGCGCGATGCCCTGGTGTTGCTACGCCAAACGCAGCGCCGCTTCGCCCCCCCTGTCACCACCGATCCCCAGCGCCAGACGCGCTCAGTGCCGATCAAGCACACCACCACCGCCGACATCCGCCAACCATTGGCCCCACACTGCGCTTGGTCCTTTACCGCACAAGGGCCAATTCGCTCGTCACCGGTCCTCAAAGATAACGTCTTATATTTTGGGGCCCACGATGCCCACCTCTATGCGGTGTCGCTGCGGGATGGCGCGCAGGTGGGGGCCTTCCCTGTGAATGGCAATGTGTGCAGCGATCCCGTTGTCACTGACCGATCGGTTTTCTTCGGTGCTGAGGATGGCGTGATGTATGCTCTCAATCGCTCACTCTCGCGCAAGCATTGGACGTATACCGTTGGCAGCCCCATCGTCTCGACGCCCATATTGTATGATGACATGGTGGTGATTGGCGCGAATGATGGCGTCGTCTATGGCTTTCCGGTGGCGGGCACGGAGCCGCGCTGGCGCTTCGAGACGTGGGGCCCCGTGCTGGGTAGCTTGGCGCGCATCAAAGACATGATCGTCTTTGGGTCGGAAGATCAACGGGTCTATGCCCTCGATGCGGATGGCAAACGAAAGTGGTCAAGAACCACCCGCGAAAAAGTGGAAGCGCTGCCCGTCATCAAACAAAACGCCATCCTGATCGGCAGCATGGATGAATATCTCTACGCCTTTGACTACCACCAAGGCAATCCCCTCTGGAAGAAGCGCCTGGATGGTGGTATTCTGACAGCGGTCGCCCTGCACGAAACGCGCATCTATGTTGGCACCACCGAGGGTCGCCTCTTTTGCCTGGATATGCGTAACGGTGAGACCAAGTGGCAGTATAATGTCAACAATCAAATCACCTCGGATCTGGTGATGCGCGACCAGTGGCTGTACTTCGGCTGCAAGAACGGGGCACTCTACCGTTTCGATACCCAGCACCAAGAAGTCTATTGGCGCTTTCAGACCAATGGCCCCATCGTCACCCGCCCACTGCTGGTCAATGGTCTGATCATCACGGGCAGCATGGATCACCATCTCTATGCGTTGCATGACATGGTGACCCCAGCCGAGGGAGAGCCAGAGGTGGTGGAGTGAACGAGAGAAGATAAGGGACAGATGCAGATGACATCAGCAGATCAGCCGGTGGCGCTCGCGCCGCTCCCCGACGGTACCATCGTCGGTAGCTATGTAGTGTTGGGGCACCTCGGGACGCAGGATGACCACAACATCTACATCACGCGCGTGGCGAGTGATGACGAGGCCGAGTTTGCCCAGCCGAAGCCCACCGAGCCGCATCTGTTGGTGATCGAGGCCGCCGCTGGCACCATCGAAAACATGCGCATGCTGGAAGATCTGCGGCTGCGTCACCCACGCCTGCTGGCGTTGCGCGACTTTTTCACCCAGGAAGACCGCGACTACCTCGCCATCGATCTGCCCGGGAACACCTGGCCCATGCCCGCGCGCCTCCCGTTGACGACGGAAGAAGCCCTGGCCGTGGGCGTCATCATTGGTGAAGTCATCGCCTTCTTGCATGCCCATGGCATCGCTCATGGGCATCTCACCCCGCAGACCGTCACCATCGCCGCCAATGGCGTCTTTCTGGCAGGCGTCGAAGGGGCGACCATCGCCACGGCCACTGACCCCGCCCCCCTCTTTCGCGAAGACGCGCGGCAACTTGGCCTGCTCGTTGGCACGCTCTCTGAGGGTTATGAGGGCAACCCCAAACTGATGGCAGCCGTCCATGAAATCGCCGCCAACGCCGCTGCTGGGCGTTATGAGCGCATCGAAGAGATCATCTCGGACTGCTTGCGGGTGCTGCCAGATGGCCTGCCACAGCTCAGCGAAGAGAATGCCCTCGCCCCCTTCACCGTGCTGGTGGGCCGCGCGACCAGCGTAGGCATGATCCGGCAGCAGAACCAGGACGCCGTGGGCATCCTCTCGATGGAGATCCTCGATGACCAACCCGAAGCGTCGCCGGGGGGCATCTTCCTGGTGGCGGATGGGATGGGCGGTGAGGCCTCGGGCGAAGTCGCCAGCCGCATCGCCGCCCGCGTCATCGTGGCAGAGGTGGCACGCCGCTTCCTCAGCCCCGCCGCCCGTGCCGCCGCAAGTGACGCGCCACGCGACGAAGAGAACGCGGGCGAGGCCGCCACCCGCATGTCGCTCGACACCATCTCTAGCCTGACCGAAGCCTTTCGCGCCGCGAATTCGCGCATCCGCAATCTGGCCCGCCGCATCGAGAAGCCCACTGGCACCACCGCCACGGCCTTGATGTTTTTCGCGCACGAAGCGGTCGTGGGCCACGTCGGTGACAGCCGCGCCTATCTGCTGCGGGGCGAAGAACTGGTGCAACTCACCCACGATCATTCCCTCATCCAGCGTCTGATCGACATCGGCCAATATAATCCCGATGGCCCCAATGAGGTCGCGGTGCCGCGTAATTATCTCTATCGCTCGCTCGGCCAACTCGATGACCTGGAAGTGGACACCCGCGTCGTCAAGACGGGCATTGGTGATAGCTATATGATCTGCTCCGATGGCTTGTGGGACCTCGTCCCCAACGAAGGCATCCGCGAGGTGCTAACCAACGCCCCCACCCCCCAAGAGGCCGCCGAGGAACTGGTGCGGCGCGCCAACGCGGCGGGGGGCTACGACAACAGCACGGCTCTGGTC
>JACDGC010000017.1 GCA_013815535.1 Ktedonobacterales bacterium | reverse complement strand
GGTATCTGGGGAGCGATGCCAAAGGCGAATCGGTCGTCCAAATTCTCTTTGCCAAGCAGATCTGCGCACCCTGTCCGGTGCGCGACCGCTGTACCACCGCGCGCACCACAGGTCGGAGTATGACGATTCGCTTTCCCCAAGAGCGACACGACGAGTTACAAGCTGCGCGGCATCGGCAACAAACACCTGAATTTCAGGAAACCTACCGGGCTCGATGTGGTATTGAAGGCACCTTTGCTCAGACGACCCGCATGACAGGAATGCGTCGGGCGCGTTATGTTGGCAGGGCGAAAACCCATTTGCAACATCTTTGTACGGCAGTGGCAACGAATGTCGTTCGGTTGATGCGTTGGCTGAATGGTACCCCGTTCGCACCAACACGTACCTCTCGCTTTGCCGCTCTTGCTGCTTAATTGCTAGTTCGCCAACAGTATCCAGTTCTGGATAAGGATGGCTTGCATCCTAGGGAGAGAGCCATTTCAACGCAGAAAATATGCAAAGAGCAAGGACTCCCATCAATATCGGAGAGATTTTCTCCAATTTTCTTCGGGGCAAGCTGGTTCAAAGCCAGGCACAGTGCGACTTTTCCACGCTCTCTTATCCAGAACTGACGTTATCTTAACAAAAGACGGCTGATGCGCTTGAAATGACTTTGCATCATCATGGCATCATCTAAGTCATCTGGAACGATTTCGATGACGGCGATCCCCATATCTTCGAGTTGCATGCGAATAAAGCGGTCCTTTTTGCGGCGTTTGGGTACAAGGTGGGCAGGACCATCCAGGTAGAGTGCGATTTTGGTATGTCGCACTGGATCTTCGGCATAAAAATCCGGCGTTGTTGTACCAATAGGTGCACCAAGAGTGATGGGTATTTGCGGTTGGAATTGATGGAAGCCGTGGGACTGCAAGAGCGTAGCAAGGCGTAACTCCCCTTGGTTTTGATAGGCTCTATTGGTGACTAGCGAGATAACTTGTCCGACCGACGGGAGGGTATGCTGCTCGTGAGGTGGGAATACCCAGCCCGACAATATTTGTGCCGCTAGAAATCGATCAAGAACAGGATGATACCAACTATTGCGATAATTGCTGAGACAAGTATAGCAGCTTCGTTGACATGCACTCGGGCAATATTGAGTTCCCGCTAATGCTGCCGTGACGGTCATTTGCCAGCGGTCAAGTAATTGACTCATAAGACCCGAGCCGCCGGGCATGGGGTCGTAGAGAAAAAGATCATAGGTCTCATCCGATTGCGGCAAGGGAAGGATCTGGAGATCTTGTGTCTCCATTTCCAGCGTCTGTCGTGCGCCAAGTCGCAATCCTTCCCCGAGGTTGACTGCTTCTTCTTTATTTGACAAGTTTTTTAACAGCAACCCATCGACGACGATGTCCATTGTCAATACGAACCAATCTGGCGTGCGCCCGCACCGCTGTTGGTGATCCGCTAAAAATCGCGTGAGATCACGCTCCGGCGCAAAAGGTGAGCGCGTCGCCCCGCATACGCTACAGATAGGGTAGCCAAATTGCTGTTTAATTTGCTCAGATGGACCGACATTCGCCAGACGGGCATGCTGGGCGTAACGCAGTTGCATGAGCTTGCCATTGATATCATACGTGATGCCGCCGCGATGCTCTGCCTGGAGGAATCCAAAGATGGTCACGGGCAATTGGAAGCGATTTACTTCCTCATCACTAATGCGTGAAACATAGGCCAGATCGACATCGCTGATCCGCAAGCCTGGCACAGTCGCCTGACCGGCATTGTACCCAATCGTTGGTTCATGCAAGCTGATCCTTTCGTGCGCGGCATTGATGTGGTAGCGGTCCATCGTTACCGTCTGTTCGTCGACGGGCAAATGATACAGGGTCGTCTTAAAACGACTGCTGTTGGCATAGATGAGATTGCCGGGGACGTATTCGCGCACAGCCATCGCGGGGGCACGCGTGAGCGCGAAGTCGCGGCGTTCACGACCCGGCTGGGCGGCAATGTTGCGCCCGGCATAAGCGACGATGCCCTGCTCATACGTGCCATAGCCCGGCAGCAAGCCTTCTTGGGCGAAGACAGTCAAGGTATAGGTGCTGCGGTCCTGCGTCGCAAGATGCTCGATGAAGCTGCGACAGCGACGCTGCACCCGTTCTTCTTCCGGGGCCAAACGTCCCTGACTCTGCTGTGCGTTGAGCCGTGCGAGGGTGTGTTGTGCCCAAGTCAGCCGGGCAAAGAGGGTCGCATAGACTTCTTGGAGGCGCAGAGGCATCTCGTCGATGAGCGTGGCCAACGCCGTTGGCGTCACGAGATCACGATCCTTTGTGGGCCAATAGTCGGCAAAGATATGCTCGATGGCCCCCTGCAACACGGGACGACACTGATCGAGGATCTGACCTAATGGGGAGGCATCGATTGCTTGTTGACGATAGCGTTCCCCATCCGTGAATAGCAACGGCTTGATAAACAGGGGGAAAAGCGTTTCGCGGGTATTCCGCACCTGCTCTACCACCGCCGCTGGCAAAGCGGTTGTGCCATTTGCAATCCGCAAGAGTTCCGAAAGGATAGCAGCGTGGACATGTTTCCGAATCAAGCTCTCGTTGTGCATGTTGAAACGTGGCGTCTCAATGCTGCCAGCAAGCATGCGTAAAGGATCGTCAAAGAAATAGCGATCATGTTCGGCCCGTCGACAGTAGGTATAGGCTACTGCCATGCGAAAGCGCCGTCCAGCGCGTCCGATGCGTTGCCAATAATTTGCTGGTTTCGGCGGTGCGTTGCGTAAGAGCACCATATCCAACGCGCCAATATCGACGCCCATTTCCATTGTCGGCGTCGCCACCAAGCAGTTATAGCGACCATTAGGCTTTTTAAATTGCCGTTCGATCTCTTCGCGATTGGCCGCAGGCACCTGGGCCGAGTGTTCTTGCGCCATCAGCATCGTGAAGGGTTGGGTAAGCCGCACAATATTATAATCTTCGGGGTTTGGCTCTTCGCGCGTCAAGGTGCCTGCGCAGTGATGCGCCGAACAAGCGAGTTGAGGGGTTGGGCGGGCATGGATGCGTTGACAGGTGCCACAGCGATAGCGTTCATGTTGTGGCACAATGCCGATGCGCGCCCCGTCGATTTGGCGCACGCCTGCTGCCCCGTGCAGCGCGGTACGGCGGGGGCCTTCGACTGAATTTTCGAGGACAACGGGGGTCAGTACCCGTGTTTCTTCCGCCAGGAAGTGCCAGAGCGCCTCAATAAAAGGGATGATCTGGGTGGCGTCGCGGATGCCCCATTTCTGGACGAACCCCATGACAAAGGTTTGACCACGCCCTTGAAATGCAGTGACATACGCGGGTTTATCATGCTCGCCACGCTCAAATTTTACGCCGTGGGGTGGCAGATCCATCATTGGTAGGTAGCCACTTTGGATGTCGGCATTGCTCTCATTCCAGCCATGGCTAAAGATAGGTTCTTTGGGGTCATAGAAGTGGCGGTTGCGTCGAAAGACATCGAGGAGGGTTGTGACGCCGTGCGTCAACTCATCGGGTGTCAGCCCCAGCCGTGTTGCCCAACTCGTCAGCCAGGGATGGTCTGGGGTGATAGCGAAATAGACGACACGCACCTTCCCCCAGGTCTCTAAACTATCCCGTTGCTTGAAGCCCGTCACCCATTCACGCACCAACAAAATGCGGAGATAGCGACGTAAATCTGCTTGGACGTTGTGGCCGAAGGTTTCATCAACGCGGTCCAAAAAGACCTCGGGGGCGAGAGCTTGGGCCAGTTCACGGTTTTGGCGAAGGTGAGTGAAGAGGGCTTCTTCCAGGTCCCCCGTCGCGACGGGTTGGGGCAGGTGTTGCAAGGCATCGTAGTTGAGATGCCGCATGCGATAGCGGCGCGCGTGGTCTTGCATCCACCCGGCCTGGAAGGCGGCATCTTGACGATTGTCGGTAAACATCAGCAGCTTGGGATGGGGGGCCGCATTCAACATATTTTGCGCCAAGATGTGGGTATCCGCAACGGTCGAGGCGCGCAGGGGCTTGATCGGTTCGCGCTTGCCACGCAGATGACTTGCACCTTGACCACACGACACACACCGCTCTAGCGACCCGTTCGCTTGGCGCAGGGGCACCTGCACCGTGACCAGCGTGCCAGGTCGGCGGCACTTGGGTGACTGGCAGGTACCAGGGTCGCGCTGCATCGCGCCACACTTGCGGCAGAGATAGATGGCGGCGGCCCCACGGTTGCTCCCATCGTCATCGTCGCGTAGTACGGCATTGGTAAAGACCACGCGCTGGACGTGTTCCTCGCCCTTGGTGCCTGGTATCCACACGACGGTGTCACCCTCGGCGCGCCCGCCGGTGATGCCTCCATGTGCATCGACCTCCCAGTCGGTGAGGTACGTCTCCAGATAATGTTGGCCGCAGTTGCCGCAGACGAACAGATCGAAGGCTGCGACGGCTTCAGCTTGCTGCTCGGTGGCGTCACGTGACGACAGCCAAAACTGCGGCGCCCCCTCATCCGTGAAGGTCAGTACCGCCCCCTCAAGGCCGCGCACGAAGAAGTGTACCTTGGGGCGCATCAGTGGCAGACCATCGCGTTCCGCCGCCGCGCCGAGGGCCAGATAACACATCAATTCGGCTTGGGCATGGACATCCCCCGGTGCCAAGTCGCTACGGCCCAGTTGGCTCGCGATGCGCTGGGCCTCCTCGGCCAGATATTGCGGATAGTCGAGATGGGTGAACAACGCGGCGACATAGGGATTGCCGCAGAGATGGTCGTACAGCAGCGTGCGCCAATCACTGGCGCTCTGCGGTTTGGGGGCGGGCCACGCGGTACCGGTGAGGGTGCGGGTGTGGGCACGGATGACGGGTTCGGCCACCGGGTCGGCCTCAAGAGCGGCAACGATATCTGTGAGTAATTCTGTGGTGTCGGCGCTGGGACGTGATGGAACCGCTTGATAGTGTCCCGTAGGTGGCTGCGGATGCGCGATATATTGCTCGCGGATGAGGGCGATACACTGCGGATCTACGCCAAAAAAGCGCTGGGCAAAGGCGAGCGCTTCCGCGTCATCATCCGTGCCCGCAACAGTGGCGGAGGTCCCAACGCATTGCACGTCGTTGGGGCCTTTGCCACAGAAGGCGCGTACCCTGCGGATCAAACATGCCACCTCGGCACCGATGGCCCCGGCGTAGGTATGGGCTTCATCAAAGACGATATAGTGTAAGGGGGCGTGAGCGAAGATGCCGACATCTTTGCCACGGGTCAGCAACATTTCCAGTTGATTGACATTGGTCAAAAGCAAGCGAGGCGGCTTCTGGGCGATGGCGTGTTCTGAGCCACGCTCCTCGCTGGGGACGATATAGCGTTCCTCGGCGGCGCGGTGGAGCACCGCCGCGTCATAGTCAGCGCGGGTGGCCCCTGCAGGCAGCACATCAGCCAGGGCTACATCGTCATCGTGGCGCGCGGTCGAGCCGACATAGAGGCCAAAGCTGATGCCGGACCCGATCAACATGCGCCGGAGCCGTTGGAGTTGGTCGATCGCGAGGGCGTTCGTTGGGTAAACCAGCAGCGCGACGATGCCCTCTGGTGCATCGGCGTCGCGCAGCCTGAGACAGTGATCAAGGATGGGGTACAAGAAGGCTTCAGTCTTGCCCGAGCCGGTGCCCGTCGCGATGAGCATATGTTTACCCGCTTGCAGGGCTTGCAACGCGGCTGCTTGATGGGCAAATAGGTGGGGGTGCTCGGTCAAGCCAGATAACGCGGGATGCACCTGCCCCGCGCGCGCTAAATCGCGCAGATCCGCCCCGGTAACAAAGCTGCGACTCAGTGAAATGTATGGGCCACGAAAGAGCGGCGATTGTCCCAATGGGCCGCGCAAGGTTGCCTTGGCCTGTGCCGCAAGCGTTGGATCGGTCAGGGGAAAGGTGGTGAATTGATAATCCAAAAATTCACGGTTGATGCGTTCGCTGAAAGTAATCGGATTAAAGCCCCGCTCCGGCGTGTTGGCCATGAGATATGATCCCTTCCCTGCTGTTACCCAATGTTGTGCTATTGTACCATAGCCCACTGGCGTTAGTGGTATATATGAGAATGAATGGTGGATAACCACTAGCCTGTGTCTACGACACGTTCTCTTGAAGGATGAAGGGCATGCCTAGACAAGATAGCCAAGTGCAAGATGATGATTTTTTCGAGGGAAAGCGCCCCTGGTCTGTCATCAAGGATGAGGTGTTGCGGACTTATTTACCTGTGTATCTAGCGAAGGTGCAGCGGCTCAACCGCCGGGTCCTCTTGGTTGACGGCTATGCTGGGCCGGGGCGCTTTGGTGATGGGACGGATGGCTCACCGCTGATCATGTTGCGCGCGGCAGAGCAGCGTGCCCGTGGCAAGTACGAAGCGCTCTTCATCAACAACGAACGCAGCTATGACGCACAGTTACGCGCAACCCTGGCTCCGCTAGAAAAGTGGTCAGGGCGTGTGCGACCTACCTTCGCTGACAGCTATACATTCTTAGGGGAACAGGCGGAGCATCTCGCGGATTTCACGGTCTTTTTGTATCTCGATCCGTTTGGGATGAAGGGGTGCGGCTTCGACATCTTGCTCCCTTATCTGACGCGTGACCACCGCTGGAGCACCGAGATCGTGCTGACGATGAGCATGCCCATACTGCACCGCCTCGCGGGCCGTCACGCGGTGCAGTATGGGCAAGTCACGCCGCAGATGGCGAGCTATCACCAAACGCTGACGACGGCCCTGGGTGGCGACGAATGGCAAGGAATCATGTGGGATGAGGCGCGCACCGCTGAGGAGAAAGAGTGGGCGATCATGCGGCACTATCATGCGCGCATCCAGCAGTATATGCCTTATGGGGGCTTTTGTCCCGTGCGTCAAAGTGGCGATGGTTCGCGCATCAAATACTTCATGCTGTTTGCCTCGCGCCACTTGGATGCGTTGGAGATCATGAATGATGCGATGGCGCGGGCATATTTTCACCGAACGCATGATGCCGAGTTTGGGGGTACCTTGCTGCGCGACCTGGACTGGCGCGAGCTGCGGCGCAGTGATGGCAAGCTCGATGACCTGCCCGCAACGATAGCAGAGTTGGTAGCCGCATCACCAGGGAGCACCCGGAACGAGCTGTGGCTCCGTCTCATCAGCACGCAATTCATGCGCTACACCGCGTCGGAATACCTGGCCGAGGTCAAGCGGCTGGTCCGCGCGGGGAGCTTGTTGGCGACGTATGGCCCCACCGGGCGGCTCAACGATGTGACACGGCTTCGGCTGCCAGACTGAGCGGAAACTCGTCCCAGGTGCGATCATCGAGCAAACGGCCATTGGCTTTGGGCGTGCGTCCTCCCCATTGTTTAAAGAAGAAGGCGACCCCGGCGGCGATACAGCGGTCACGTAGTTCGCGCGGCCAAGTAGGGTCGCACGGGCGCGCCCCTGCCCCGCTCTCGCCCCCCCCGATGACCCACTGAATGTTCGTCAGGTCGATATCAGCTAATGATCCCAGCAACGGTTCGGCACTGATGAAATGCACCGCCGCTGATACTTGGCGCAGGTGTGCCACGCGCCAAGCGTACTGGGCTGTTTCGACGGACACACCGGCCCAAATGTGTGGCGGCCACGGGAGTGTAGGGGCCAACCGCGCCAGCCGTGCGCTGCGCTTGGTAAGCACCTGAAATTGGTGCCAGTCGGCGCGCACCATCACGTCGAAGACGCGCCGAATGTAGTCGTCAGAGATGTCCTTATGAAAGAGATCAGACATCGAGTTGACGAAGATTCGGCGCGGCTTCTTCCAGGTCAGGGGATGCTCTAGTCGTGTGGGCCACAGCCGCAGATCGAATCCCTGTGTATAGGGGTGGCTTGGCACGCCCCGGAATCGCTCTGCAAAGGTGAGTGCATAACAATGGTCGCACCCTGGCGACACGCGCTCACACCCCGTCACGGGATTCCATGACGCATCGGCCCACTCAATTGCCGTATGGTCACTCATGTCCACGCCTCTTTTTGTTCATCTGTTCCATTTTTCTTGAAGTATAGCATGAATGTTAGGCGTGTGCTAACTAGCCAGCGAGAGAAAGAGCATCTTTTGGGCTAACTCTTCCTCCCCAGCATAATTGTAATCAACTATAGGCGAGCTATCCTCCCAATATTGATGCGGGAGTGGAGGCAAAGATTTGAATGAGCCGTACTTTAATCATCTCTTCGCGGGCAGAGATGAAGTCTTCAAATTGGCTCAAGCCGTAAAGCGTGGAATCGCTGGGTATGAGGTGTCGTTCTTTGTATCGCGAGTCGCGTGATTGCAACCAAACACTAAAGTCTTTGTCTGATTTCTCAAGGTTTTCCTGGTCGAGCAACATTTGTAGGTTGCCGACATGATTCGCTAATTCTATGTAGCGCTGACGCTGCTGCGGATCGGTTATATTAGCGGTGGCAAGGCGGGTTTCGGTAAAGAGCGACTTGGGGAAAATATGATCTACGTGATAATTGATCTGACCCCAATTGTTCTCGTCGGCGAGTAGCGATAGGGCAAGGAAAGCTTCCTTGCTGCCGTAGCGGATTGATAAGAAGTTAGCGATAGCGGCCTCATTGAAGCTCGTAGAGCGGCCAGAGAGAGCCAAGTCGGCATTGATGGCATCGGCAGGAAAATAGGCATCCGCGGCATGCTCTTTCAGTACACGGCGAACATCGCGCAACGCGTTGTCGGATGTGCCACTAAAAACATTGTTGAGCAGCACCAACATCAGCCAGCGGCGGATGATATGAAGATTCTGAACAACCACTGCGTTCGTACTACCAATGTTGATTTCCGGATGCTGCGCCAGATAATACAATAAGGGAATAACTGCTGTCGTGCTTGTAAGTGTATCGCGATCCAAGCCAAAGGCATTGATCACCGTGACGCCGCGATGAATGGTCTGTTTGATCGCGGGCCACCGTTCATAAATGGTGTTCAAGTTGGCGTTATTGAAATTTTGTACGAGATATTGCACTGGCAGATCTGCCAGCACCAGACAGGTCTTCATTACAAAATCTTTGTCAAACTTATTCTTGCGCCCTAAACCATCATTGATGTGGTCAACAAATGCATAGATCTCCTCGCGGGTGTTGCCGTTGCCCCAGCGCGCCGTCACCATTGAGAATAGTAGATCCGACTTGCTCAGTTCGGTACCTCCAGAATTGGCGCGAATGAAGATATCGAGCACACGATCGTAATTCTGATCGTGCTCGGTGTATGAAGTAATGACTTCCTCTTTCCAAACAATGCGATAGAGCCGCTCTAGTGTGCGGCGCATAGTCTGCATCTGGCGGCGGGTGGTCGTATCAGGCAAGGCTTCCTCGATGGAGTTCACCGCTTGATCAAGTTTTTCGTCTCCGTCGTAGTCGAGGACGTTGCTGGCCTTGTACCAGTACTGTGTGGAGTCGTTGGCAGGTGCCTCGTGGAAGAAGCGGAAGTCGTAGCGTAGGCTGTTTTCCAACTCCTCATCACTGTTGCTCGGCTCATGAAGTAAGTTCAGGTAGAGCGAACGAACTTCCCAGGCTCTCTCATTGTCCCAATGGTAGTAGCGCTTCTTGATCTTGTACGTGCCTTTCAGGCCGATGAGGAGAGATGTCAGGCGCTGTTGTCCATCGAGCACAAGTGTCAACTGTTGTATGCCAGCTAAATTTGCCCGTTCGTTATGTGTGCCATATTGCCGGAAATTCTCGATAAAGCGATAGACTTCCCATTTGTCTCGGTTGGCTGGTTCGACGTCCCAAAAGAGGAAGGAACTTATCGGGTAGCCGCGCATAAGCGAGTCGAAGATCTGGACGATCTGTTCTGGCTTCCACACGAATTCGCGCTGGATCGCCGGCAGGAAATAGCGCTCGTTGATACGCTTGATGACGGTGGCAATCGTGTCGGAATGGTAAGGCATAGGAGGCAAGTAATCCTTTCATCTGTGCGCTGACAACAGGAACATGGTCATCATGCTCAAACTATAGTAAACTACAGCCGAACTCTGTTAGTCTATGAGACCATCATCTTGGCTAGTACAAACATCGCTTGTTGTGACTTATTAGTACTCGTAAAGTAAATCATCCTTTACTGACTCTGAGCTTTTAAGGGATTCACAATGGCGCGGATTTGTACCGCATCGCCTTTAGCGGCAGTAATTTGATTGATGATACCCGCAGAATACAACTCAGGGTGTACGCGCGCGAGATTGTCGCACCAAAGGCCATTATGAATGACATTAGTGCGATAGAGATCAAGCAAGGGGAGCGGAACTTGGTAGAATTTGCGGAATTTGTCACTTTGCCAGATCAGTTGATAGTTGATAGCACGATAGTCACAAAGACCAGGAATATTTTGTTCTAGCGAATGTTGCCAGGTGGTGACAATGAGAGGCTCAAGGCTGTTTTGCCCAATAAACTGCCAAGATACCTCTTCCAGCCGTCCGCGTGTCATGCCAGGTTCTTGCATGAATGCGATCAAGGCACTGCCAAGTTTGATCCGTTCTTCGTTTGTCACTTTGGAAGCCATTGGGATCCCTTTCTGATGTTTGCATTATTGGTATTATGGGTGCGACAAAATGTTTGATACGACAGCGTACGTTACACTGTTCTAACACAAGAAGTGTATCACGCGCTGTCATCCTCCCTCCAAAGTGCGAGCGCGGATTTCCAAAAACTGAGTGGAACCTTTCACCCAGGCACACTATCGAGATATTTAATCTCAGGGAGAACGACAAAGTGGTCGGAAAGGATCCTCCCAGTCAGCTTGTCAGCCTTGTACTGATGATAAATTTTGTGGATGAACACGCTTTGCGACGCTAGTTTTTTGCTCCTATGGGCAAAATGTGTCTTTAGTTCTTGAGATTGTGTTTCTGAGAGCGCACCAAGACATTCCCCCGAAGGTAATAAGATCGGCAGGTGACGAGCAGGAGATTCAAGTAGTATACGGAGATGCTCGCCCTCCTTGAGGGTGGCAATAAGCGGCTGCTGCTCACGGGTAGTCTGATAGCCCAAGTAGACATCTTCAGGGGTCATCGTTCGGAAGAAGGAGTGTCGTTGTGCCGTGCCAGTTTGGCTATTCAGCGTTTCAGGCAAGAGGCCAGCTTCCTTATACACCTCGGGACGTGTCGCGGAAAATAATAACAGACTGTCCTTGGCGCGGGTCATGGCAACATAGACGAGGCGTCGCTCCTCTTCTGGCTTTTGAGCGAACTGGCTCCGCGTTGTGCCGAGATGAACAAGCACGCACTTAAATTCCAGACCCTTTACGCTATGGATGCTGGAAACGGCAACGGCCCCGTTTCGGTCTCGTGCGATGTAGTCATCGTATTCTCGCAGTGCAAGCAAGACATCCGCTACCGGGATACGAGCTAAAATGCTGCTTTCATCGAGTATGGTGTTACGCTGTTCGTCCACGCTACGCGCGATCGCGAGCAACTGAGCAACGGTAGGTTCGAGTAGATCACGACCTTGTTCCCGAAAAAAAGTCTGAAACACTTCTACGATGCGTTCATCTTCGGCCAAAACACGGTCGGGGTGCGAATGCAAGAAGCGTCGCAGCAGCACAGTCTGGAGACATTTGGATAATTTGATGTCGGAGCGCAGTTCCTTTGTGTTGATGCCTGCTTCCATGAGGAGGGCACGCGCAAGGGCCAACAGATTCCATTCCGGTGCCACCAAGCAAATATCTTCAGGTGAGGTGCCGTTGGCGAGCCGCGATTGCACCTGCTCTACCATGGCGGTTGCCACAGTGGCGTCATCGGCACAGATAAACGCACGCACAGCGTCGCCATCTTCTTCCCGTACAGCCATCACCTGTTCCTCAGACCGCTGCTTCGCGCGTCGGGTGTTGTGGGTAATGTAGGTGTTGGCGACCGAAACAATGTTCTGGGTCGAGCGGTAATTATCGGTGAGGGCGAACCGTTTCGCACCATAGTCCGCTTCGAATTGGTGCAGATATTTTGTACTAGCCCCCATGCTCTCGTAAATTGCCTGATCATCATCACCAATGACGCAGATGTTGACACGGGGAGCCAATACCTCTGGCGGCAGGTCCTTCCCCGTGAGCAGGTGGATGAGCCGATACATTTCGGCGTCGACATCTTGATATTCGTCAACGAAGACGTATTCGATATCCCCCAGGATCTGGAGGCGCTGGGTATAGAGGGCAGCTCCACTAGCACCATTTGTGGCAGTAAATAGTTCGCAGGCACGCTGAATAATATGCTCCCAATCCTGTGTCTGTTGCTCGTCCCCGATGGTCCGGCCCAACAACCGCAGCGCTAGCGAATGAAATGTCGAGATTTGCACGCCAAAGGCGTCGGCACCGATCAGGTGGCGCAAGCGTTGACGCAGTTCATCGGCGGCATTGCGGTTGAAGGCAAGGGCAACAATACGCTGCGGTGCCACCCGTCGTGCTTTGATGAGGTAGGCGATGCGATGCACAACCGTCTTGGTTTTGCCCGAACCAGGGCCAGCCAGCACCAACAGCGCCGGGTCGAGTGAAGTAACGATTTCGCTTTGCACCGCATTGAGGGGATCAATCAGCGCTTTCCGGTCGGCTTCGGTCAAAGGTTGCAGCATCGCAGGCAGTTCGGGGTGGAGCGCGTCAAATTCCTGGGCAGTGTGGGCAAAATAATCACGGACGAGCGCCTGCCGGGCTTCTTCCGATGCTATGCAATATTGCAGCATGATGTGTGTGCGACGGGCCTGCTGGGCATAGTGTTGCGTCAATTGTGGATAGTGGCGCTCGATAGCTGCCACCGAGGCATGGGGTAAGAGGGTGAGCTGATACGCTTTTTCCATAAGCTTTGGGCCATCCGTGATGGTGAGCAGATGCAGACGGCGCAAGGTCGCCAGATGGACGTCCAAGTCTTCTTCGCTATATCCGGTGTGTTTGGCAAGATCGGCAAGCGTCGAGGTGAGGCGCGCGCCTTTGGCATCTTTCGTTGCTGCCGAGAAGAGCGTGAGAAGGATTTCCTGCAACTGCGCGAAATGGGCATCGAGGTCAGGCGGTGCCTTTTGTGCGCCCCATCCACTGACGCGCACCGTGTCTTTATCGATCCGTTGGATGATGGCCCAGCCGGCCTCGGTCAAGTAGCGCAAGAGTGGGCGCAACTCGCGGGCATGGACGCGTACAGTGGTGGCATCGCCAGCAGTGATTGCCCCTACCATCTGCTCGACGCGGGTGGCGAGTGCGCGTTGGTTGATGGAGAACGAATTTGCTCCATGCCTGCTGTTTTCGGTGAAGAGGGCGATGATCGCGCGCAGCAGGGTTTGGGTAAGTGCAATCTGCGCACGAAGGTGCGTGGTAGTTCCGGCGTTCAGGTGAAAACGCCATTGGGTTTCATTCGAGCAAACTCCCGCGTGCACGAGTTCATGGATGTATTTGGGCAGTTCACGCTGTGGGATGTTACTCTGCTCGGCCAGCAGATCCAGTGGATAGGGTTCATCGGCATGGTGGCGTTTGCGGTCCACCTGATGCAGCAGGGCGAGCAAAACGCCCAACTTCGTCGCGCGTCCTGCAGGGATGCGGTGCTCCTGAACATATGCCGTGAGCGCTGCATTGGCAGCCTCAACTGTGGGATAGGTGACAGCAAAGTTGATGAGCGCCATCTGCGTCGTGCGATGGTTGATCATCCCAAACTCTTGCAGATAATGGATGATCACCTGCGCCTTCGTTTCGCGCTGCTCATGCTCGTCCTCTTCGTCCTGGGTATCGCCGCCCGCTGGCACCAGATCGTGCGCCATCACCCACAAGTTTGGAGCATCATTGCCAGCTTGCTCACGCATGATGCACAGACGCTGGAAAGCAGAGATGAAATCTTGCTGGCTGAGATGGTTGCGGCTCTGCAACTGAAAGAGCTTTTCGCCATCGTTGACATCGTGCAGCAGCAGGCACAGAGCGTCATCGCCGTCGCGTCCGGCCCGGCCAGATTCCTGGATGTAGCCTTCGAGATTGGCGCTCATGCGGTGGTGGATGACGGCGCGCACCTTATCGTAGTCGATGCCCATGCCAAAGGCGGTGGTGGCCACCACTACCGGCAATGTGCCCGCTTTAAACTCCGCCAAAATCTGTTGTTTGTCTTCCTTGGGGATCTTCGCGTGAAAGTGGCGACAGGTGATACCTCTGTTGCGTAGTTCCAGGGCAATCTGCTCGGTGCCGTTGCGGGCGGTGGTGTAGACGATGGCGCTCCCTTGCGCGGCCAGCGCGACGTTCACAGCCCTGGCAATGTGGTTGATCTTCTCGCGTTCGGGGGCGGCGACGACCGAAAAACGCAGGTTATCGCGCTCAAGCGTGGCCGGTTTGATCGTTGGGCCAAGGGGAATATGGTGCTTGCTGAACAGCGCGCGGATGTCTTGCTGCACTTCCTGGGTGGCAGTGGCGGTGAACAGGGCAACTTTGGGGAGGGGATAGCCTTGCTGGGTGTAGATCTCGTCGATGAGGCGGGGGATGTAGCAGTAGTCGGTGCGGAAGTCGTGGCCCCATTGGCTGATGCAGTGCGCCTCATCCACCACCCACAGGGCGGGTAGTCGCTCGGCCAGCAGCGTAGCCATGTTGACCGAGCGCAGCGCTTCGGGGCTGATGTAGAGCAGCGTATACTCACCCTGGCGCAGCTTGGCGAAGCGGGCGCTGCGTTCCTCAACGCTCAGCGTGCCATTGATGAAGGTGGCGAACTCGATGTCGCGCTGCTCCAGTCCCTGTACCTGATCGATCATTAGAGCTTGCAGTGGTGAGACGACGACGGTCATACGCCCCGTTTCGTGGGCCATCGCCAGCGCGGGCAACTGGAAGCACAGCGACTTGCCCCCACCCGTCGGCAGTAATACAAAGGGGTTTTTCCCTGCCCGAATCGCGTCGATGGCCTCTTGCTGCATGGGGCGAAAATCAGTTCGACCAAATTCGCGCAGATAGGTGGCAGCGGGAGGGGGTGAGGTGAAACTTTCGATCAACTGTCTTGATGCGAGGGCGAATTCAGGTAAATGCTCGATCCATGGAGATATCGGGGAGACACGGCTCGTGTTGCGTGCGGTGTTCCATGTGAGCAAGTAGGCGATGCAGAAACGATAGTTGAAATCCGCTGCTGCTGTCTGGTGTATATCTGTAAGCAGGGGCAGATGTAACCCACTCCGTTGTTCCCTACTCAGATTAGCGTCGGTAGGAGGTGTTGATGGGACGGTGAAGCCAGCTTCTTGGAAAAATGAGCGATAGGCGATATCTGCGTGCGTTTCGCCGCAGGTGATGAGCCACAGAAGCCAGGTGCGTAAGTTACTATCCATTTTGCTGAGGAGCATAAGAATCTCACTCATACGATCGCGTGAGGCGAGGGCATCTGCTAAGGGGTCATTGCTGGTGAATTGACTTGTTTTGTATTGCTTTAGCAGGCGGTGTGATGGATGTATCGGCTCTACGAGATGGGAAAGCTCTAAGGTATCAATGACAGTCTGCCATCTTTTCATTAAAGGCCATTGTCGGTCAATCCTTGGTTTGTCAAAGCGTCGGATATTATGTCCACAGAGGAATGGTCTAACGTCTGGGAGGCTCGCAAACGTTATTTCCAGCTCCTTGAATTGATTATGGTTATATGTCCGCTTCACATGCCAAGCAGCGATACCGACAAGATAGATCTGTTCTTGCGCATCGACCTCGATATCCAAATAGGCACACTGTTTATCGAGCGACGCAAATCGGTGAGAGGCTGGTGTTTGTTCGTCAATCGTTGCCGACATTTTTGTCGCTCCTTGAAAAAAGATGCTCGATAGCTCTTGTTGTTCTATGAATGATAGTGGCGGCGGGATCTTGCGTAAAAAAGGAAGGACTAATTTCCCTCTATGTCCGCCTGCCCCAGCCGCAATTGCTCTACCGTTGGCTCCGTCCCTGGCAGCCGCTCTTGCTCCGGCCCGCTCGGCCTCCACAGCGATTGTGTCGCGCCCGTGGCTGGCTCGGCCCCCACCCCCCGCAGCGGATCGGTCGCCGCCAGCACCCGCGCGTGGCCCTCGCACTCGGCCCACCCCGCCGCGATCTCCGCTTGGGAGGCGAATGCCCGCGCTGGAGAGCCAGCGGGCCACCACTCCTCGGCGCAGAAGCGTTCGACGCCCACCGCCAGCAGATGCCGAAAGGCGGCCAGTGTCTGCGTCGTCTGGCGCTGCTCGACAGGTAGCTCTTTATCCACGCGCCAAAAGCCCTTGGGATCATCTTTATCGTCGCGTAGCAGCCAGGCGAAATCGTCCTCGGTCTGGCCCCAGACGTGCGCCACCACCGCGTCGATCATGCAGCGCAGCCGCAGCCGCTCGGTGGGCGTCGTCGCCCACCATGCCCGCCACGGTCGCGCCCCAAACGCCGGAAATGCCTGCTTGGCCGCCAACCACTCGCGCGCCCACAGCGGATGTATCAGCGTCAGCCGCGCCGCCCATTGTGCCAGGGGATAGCGCATAGCTATAAAAGAATGTAGCAAAGGCGTTTCTTCCAAGATAAAGTAGTTGAGATGTGCACCACCGTGTCGCTGTCTAAGTGCATAATCATAAGAAAAACTATTTAGCATAGCCGTAAGGCAGAGATGGAATCCAATTGACTCATGGAAGCATTTTAATACTGGAACTGTATTTCCGAATGGAAAATCGGGGAGAAGAGCGCTATACATTGTTCTGGTATCAGTTGCACGGCGAATATCAAGCATACCAATTCTCAGTCCACGATCTTCACTCGGAACATGTTCAGCATATATGTTCGCGTCCATGAGGAATTGCGGCTCCATGACTTTTTCGGTGGGGTCGATGTCGCGCCAGAGGGTGCGGCTGCCAGAGCCAGAAACCCAACCCTTTTCGCTGAAGTCGAAGTGGCTGAGCATGCGGCCCTGATACAGTGGCAGAGCGACCCCGCCATCGTCGTTGCGCCAGCGGCCATAGGCGTCGGGCTGGTAGCCGCGCTCCTCCCACCAGGGGCGCGGATGGAAAAGGGCGGAATCGTTGGTCATGTGGAATTCGGTGGCATAGGTGACGTGCCAGCCTTCAGCGGCATCGCTGCCCAGCAAAATGGCGCGGGCGGGGTCATAGAGCTTTTCGAGCAGGGCCAGGTCGCGGGCGGTGCCTGGCTCGACCAGCGCCAGCGAGGCCGGGCTGAGCCGCTGGATGGTTTCGCGGGGCAGCGTCACCACGCCCGCGCTCGTCGGGGTGATGTGCCCCCACTCCTGCGGGTCGGTGCGGCTAAAGGCGGCGGTCAGGCGCGCGGTGCTGCCGCCGCGCTGCACGATGATCGCCCCAAACTTGTAACGTCCGTCAATGGCAAAGATCTTTTGCGTGTTCATCCAGACGAAATCCCATTCCCACTGGCACTGGTCCAAAAAGAGCATTCGCAGCGCCCGCGAGCCGCTATCGCTGCCCAGCGCCGAGGGCAAGATCAGCCCCAAGCGCCCGCCGTCGCGCAGCAGGTGATGCGCCGCCTCGGCGAAGAGCTTGTACGAATTGAGGTCAGCCGATCCCTGGTAGCGAAACGGGTGCTCGAAATGCCCAGCCAAAAGGCGTTGCTTGCGCCATGTCGCATGGAAGGTATCGCTCTCGCCTCGGCTGCGCGTGAGGGTGATGGATGTGCCATCCGGGTCGCCGCCATCACCCCAGGGGTGCGCCACGTTCGCCACCCAGTTGCCTAGTGCCTTGAAACGCGCATTATAGGCCAGCCACGCCCGCTCGATCTCTGGCTCGTGGGCAAAGAGTTCCCGCTGACGCCGCAGACCATCTTGTTTGTTATAAGTACGATAGATCGGGTCATAGCGCGTAAAAAATTCGCGTGAATCAGGCTTTTGTACATCCCACGGTGGGTTGCCCAGCACCGCATCGAAGCCAGTGGGGCGGCGTTCAATGGCATTGTTTGCATTGGCAATTCGGGTGTGCAGCACATCGGGGAACTCAAGCTGCCAGTGAAAGAAATGCATCTCATCGGCAAGCGCCGCGACGATAGCCTCCGCCGCCGCATTCATCGGCCCAAAGGTGGTGGGCAGCGGGGCCAGGTCAAGCTGATCTGCGGGCCAAAACCACAATGCGCACCAACGATCCATCGCGGCCTTCAGCGTGCGATAGTCGGACCGCTCCAAAAACTCGTGATAGAGCTGCCGCTTCTCATCTTCATCACCACTCGCATGGATCGGCTCCATCGCACGGCTCAAACGCAACTGTTCGGCAAACGCATTAAGCTCAGGATTAATGCCGAGCGGAACCGCCTGACTTTTCTCGGCCCCACGGATATCAATAGACAGGCGCATATCGGGCTTGATGCTATCTGCCAGCCGATCTTTGATCGCCTTGGTCCAGGTGCCAGGGGCGTAGTGGACGCTGGTGGGGTGGGTCTTGTCACCGCCCTCGCGCAGCCACGCTGCCAGGGGATATTCGCCAAAGGTGTCGAGCCAGGCCCCCACCAGGGCGTTGCCCACCTTTACCTTGTGGTCCAGGAATGAGAAGGGTAACCCGGCATCCAGCGTCTCGACCCATAGCGACAGGCGGGCCAGCTCCACCGCCAGGGGGTCCAGGTCCACGCCGTAGAGGCAGCGCTCCACGATGACCCGCCGCAGCCGCATCCGCGCCTTGCGACCAAAGGCCTCGCTATCCGCGTATTCGTCGATGAGGATGGCCGGTGCCCCCGGCAGCAGCAGCGCCGCCGTCTTGCCCGTGCGCTGCTGCACGTACAGTCGCACCCCCGGCTCCGCATCATGCTGCTCTATCGCTGCCCACAGGGCCTCGGTCAAGAAGTGTAGCGC
>JACDGC010000475.1 GCA_013815535.1 Ktedonobacterales bacterium | reverse complement strand
GGCACCTGGCCCTGGCCCAGTTGGAATGCCAGGATTGCCATACCAAGTTGGAGGGCAGTGTGGGTGCCCTGGCGGCACCGCCACCAGAGGCGACGCAGCGGGTGAACGAGGCCGCGCGCTATGGGGCGCTGGCAGGGCTGACACCCGAGCAACTGGCCTTCGTTGAAACATTCATTCGCGCGCGGGGCATCATCAAAACAGTGGAGTCGATGTTGGGGATCTCGTATCCCACCGTTCGCAATCGACTGGATGAAGTGATCGCGGCGATGGGCCTTTCCCCGGCAGACGAGCCACCCTCGCCCGAGGCCCGCCGCAACCAGCGCGACATCGTGGCGGAACTGGCCGAGGGGCGCATCAGCCCAGATGAGGCGCATCGGCTCTTGCGCGAACAAGCGCAAGGCAAACGGAGTGAACCCGAGGGCAACTAAAAAGGAGGAGCGCGCAGCATGTCCGCACCATCATCTGACCTCACGCCCCAGGGGGCGGCCCTGCACGAGGTGCGCGCGCGCTTTGAACGCGGCACGATAGATTATGACGCCTTCCGCGCCGCGTTCGAGGCCGTGCTGGCGACAACCGACCCAGCGGCGTACGCGCGGATTGTCGCGGAACTGCCAGACGATCCGCTCAGCGTGCTAGATTCGCTGGATCGCAGTCGCGCGGCCACACCGCCAGCCATCCGCCAGCCCCGCTTGCCACGCCGCCGCACCTTCTTTACCTTGATGGGCGAGATTCGGCGCACCCGACGCCCGTGGAAGATGGGCGAGCACACAACGGGTGTGGCGCTGATGGGCTCAATCGACCTGGACCTGACGCTGGCGGCACTGCCACGAAATGGCACGCTGCGGGTGGCCTTGTTGATGGGCGAGGTACAGATCACCGTGCCGCCCAATGTCACGGTTGCCGTGCATGCCTTCACCTTCATGGGCGCGGCGCACGCGCTGGGTGAAACGGCGGAGGGCATCTTTGCCTATGCCCATGATGAGGTCGAGGCCACCGAGGGTGGCGCGCCGCACGAACTGAACATCCACATCTTTACTCTCATGGGCGAGGTGCGTGTGCGCCGCAGTGACGTGCCCGCAATTATCGCGAAAGGATAATCCCTATGGAACCGAACGAAGCGGGGCCTACAGCGATCCATATCGGCGCGGTTGGGGGCGACCTGCACATCCGCACATGGGGGGGCGAGGCAGACTCCCCTGCTCAGGCGCGACTCACGGATGACGATGGCCGAGTGGTGACACTCAGCGCGGGCGACGCACCGATGGTCCATGGCGACGCGACGCTGCTGGTCGCTGGCGCAGCAGAGGTCACGGTGGCGCGCGTGGGGGGCGACCTTAGCGTCAGCCGCCTGGGTGGCGCGCTACGGATCGAGGTCATCGGGGGCGACGCGGTGCTGCAAGGGGTGACGGGCGCGGTCGTGCTGGGGCAGGTGCAGGGCGACACAACGGCGGTGGGGCTGGAGGACGACCTTACCATCGTGACGGCGCACGGCGATGTCGCCATCGACAACATGCGCGGCACCCTCCGCCTGGGCGATGTCATGGGTGATCTCAATCTGCGCAACGCCACCCAGGTCGAGATCACCAGCGTCGAGGGCGACCTGCGCGGGCAAGACCTGCAAGAGATCACCCTAGCGGGCGACGTGCAAGGGGATGTGACGCTGGCACACATGGCCCGCTGCACCCTGCACGCTGTGCAGGGCGATCTGACGGCGCTGGACATCCGCGAGATGTTGCAGGTGCCGAACGTCGAGGGGGATGTGCGGCTGCGCGAGACAGGTGGCCAAGTGCGCCTGGCCGAGGTCAGCGGCGACCTGGCCGTGCAAGACGCCCTGGGGGGGATCTTGGCCGAGGTCGCTGGCGAGGCCTATCTAGAAACGCCCTTAGTTGCCGGAATGACGTACCATGTGGTGGCGGAGGGCATCGTGCTGCGGGCGCGCAGCCCGATCAGCGCGCAATTCGTCGCCACAACCGAGGGCGGCGAAGTGCGCACCCACCTGCCGCTGACGGTGGAGCGGCATCGCCAACATCTGGTCGGCGTCATGGGCGCAGGCGAGGCGGTCGTCACCCTCACCAGCACAGGTGGCGACATCCTGGTGGATGCCGCTGGCACCGAGCATGCGGGGGATGCACCATCCGACCGCCGTAAGGACGCGAAAGAACGGGGCGGCTTCCGCGTCCACATCGACACCGGTCCTGGTGGGCCGCGCATCGATGTCGGAGGCGAGACCCTTGCCGCATTGATTGGGAGAGAGATGGCCACCTCGTGGCCGTTCAAAGGAGATTTCAGCATGTCGAATTCAGAGAACACCCCGCACGATACCTCGGATCTCGAGCAGCAACTGCAAGACCTGGGCGAGCGCACCAGCCGCGCCGCCCGCAAAGCTGCCGACCGCATGCGCGAATACACAGACAAGGCCGCCCAACGCGCCCGCGTGACCGACTGGGACGCCGTGCGACGCGATGTGCGCAACGCCATCGAGCGCACGGTGGGTGAGTTGGATTCCTTCTTCCGCGAGATCGCGGCAGAGTTCGAGCGGCCTGCTGGCTCGACGGTGGATGGCACCGCTGCCGACGCAAAAAAGGCCGGTCCCACGGCACAGCGCATCCACATCGAGCGCGATGATGACCTGACGGCAAAGCCCACCGTCACACCCGATGCCCCGGTTGACCAGTCGGTGCACACCCCTGCGGATGACCGCGCCGCCCAGCGCCGCACCATCTTGGAGCAGTTGCGCTCTGGCGACCTGTCGCTGGAAGACGCCGAAAGCCGCCTAAAAGATCTCTAGGCCGCTCCTCCTTCCCGAGCGGGTGGCCTAGAACCGCCCGCTTCTTCCGCTCCTTCTCCTGCTCTCTTCATCACCGCAACAGCCCCAAACCCGGGCATCGTATTGTCCCATTTTCGATAGGAGGCTTTGGCTATGGCGACCGTGACCGAAACTCAGGAACTGCATTTTCCTGTCTCAGGCATGCCCACCTTTAACTTCACGGGGTCGGCAACGGATATCCGCATCACGGCGGGCACCGATGACGCCGTGCATGTGCACATCACCAAGAAAGCGACCGCCGCGACCGAGGAGCGCGCCCGCGCGATGTTGGAACGCGGTGAAATCCATTCAGATCAAGCGGGCAACACCATCACCGTCATCGTGAAGGAGCGGCACGACATCAGCTTCAATTGGGGCAAGTGGGGGGCAAGCTCGCAGATCTTGGTGGTCGTCACCGCGCCCGCCGCGACCAATTTGCGCCTGCGCCAAAACTCTGGTGGCGCGGAGGTCGTGGGCATCAGCGGTGGTCTGGAAATCGACCTGAATTCAGGCGATCTGGTGATGCGTGAGGCACGCATCGGCACCCCCGCGAAGCTGGCCCTCAATTCAGGGGACATGCAACTCCACGCCTTGACCTTCACTGACGATGCGCGGGTTGAGGTCAACTCAGGCAATATGCGTCTGGCGGATGTCACCTTCGGTGGCAGCGTGCACTTTACCGTGAATTCAGGCAACCTGCACATGGATCAAGTGACGCTCGCCGACGCGGTGACGTTGGAGGTCAACTCGGGCGACGCAGCGGGCGCGATCACGTTCATCGAAAAAGGGAGTCTGGTGGGAAACATCAATTCAGGCAACGCCCACCTGACGCTGCCCAGCACAACGGATGCCTTCGTCAGCGCGACGCTGCTGGCGGGGGATGTGCGTGTGACGGGCTTTCCGCATGAAAAGACCCGCCACGGCGCGGTCGCCACAGCCCCCCAGGCCGCGCACCTGCTACGCTTCCGGGTCAGTGCGGGGGATGTGCGCGTGACGGCTCGCTAGCGCCGTTTTGCCGGAAAGACCGGGGAATCACGTGGCGGGGGCTTCCGCCAGGATGGCGCGGGCGCGCTCGATGACGGGGCGGTCAACCATCTGCCCCGCCACGCGCAACGCCCCCGCCGTGCTCGCCGACGCGGCGGCGATGATGCCGCGCGCCCAGGCCACCTCTGCCGCCGTCGGGCCATATCCAGCGT
>JACDGC010000474.1 GCA_013815535.1 Ktedonobacterales bacterium | reverse complement strand
GGGCCAACCAGGGATGCTGGCCCCGCGCCCCCCATCACTCGCGGATCTTCGCGCCGAATTGCTCGGCGAGCTTCGCCACGACCTTGGCGCGCTCAGCATCCCCATCCGCGTCACTGAGAGTGCGATCGGTGGCTTGATAGACAATCGTGAAGGCCAGGCTGCGCTGATCCGCCGGGATGGAGGTCCCCTCGTACACGTCGAAAAGGGTGACGGACTGCACCAATTCCGCGCCCGCTGCACGGATGGCCGCCGCCACCTCGGCAGAGGGAATCTCGCGGCGCACCACCACGGCGATGTCGCGCGTCAGCGTGGGGAAGCGCGAGATGGGCATGACGTGCCATTCGTCGGGTGCGGCGGCGAAGAGGCGCTCCAAATCCAGTTCCAGCGCGTAGCCGCGTCTGGCCAACTCGTAGCGCTTCGCCACATCGGGATGCAGCTCACCCAAAATGCCCACAGGCGTGGTGGGCGCATCTGCCGCCGCCGCAACGGGCAACTCGAGCAACGCCGTGCGACCGGGATGGAAGGTGGGATGCTGCGTTGGCGTGTAACGCGCCCCGCGAATGCCCATCGTCCGCAACAACGCCTCGACGATGCCTTTCAGATCGAAGAAATCCAGTTCGCGCTGATCACCCAGCCATTCATCACCGCTTGGGCCAGCCAAGACGATCCCCAGGCTGCGGCGTTCCAGGGGCAACTGCGCTTGATCGCCTTGCGCGGGTTGGGGGATGTAGCGTCGGCCAACCTCGAAGAGGCGGATCTGCGCCGCGCCCTGGCGGGCATTCTCGCCCAGCGTCTCCAACAGGCTCACCAACAGCGTCAGACGCAGGGCCTCTTGGCGCGTGCTGAGGGGATTCGCCAACGTGACGGTGGGCAGTTGCTCGGGGGCCAGCGCGGGCAAATTCGTCCCCGGCGCGGCAGCCGCATGCGCCACCCCACGGTTGCTGTTCTTTCCGAGAGCGGGGACGTGTTGGTCGTCCCGCTCGGCACTGGGCGCAACCGCGCCAAGCAACAACGGCGCGGCATTGGAAGGATCAGCCAGAATGTTGAGCATCGCGGCACGGCTCGTGAGGGGATACGTGACGATCTCGCGCAGCCCCAACCCAGCCAGGATGTCGCGCAGGCGCTCTTGCCGCGCGAACCAACTGCCGATTTGCGGCTCGGGCAATGGGCCAGCGGGGATGCTGCCCGTGATGCGGTCATAGCCCAGCACCCGCCCGACTTCTTCCACCACGTCAGCGGATTCTTGCACATCGCCACGCCAGGTGGGAATGGTCACCACCATGCCGCCGCCGTCACCTTGTGGCTCCACGCCGAATTGCAGCGCGGTCAGAGCCGCCGCCACCTCGCTGGGGGTGACGGTGTAGCCCAGCAGCCACGCCACATCATCAATGTGGAAAGGCAGTGTGCGCGGTTGCACGGGGTGAGCATAGACATCGATGATCCCTGGCGCGACGGTGCCCCCCGCGATCTCGGCCAGCAAATGCGCGGCGCGGTCCAGGCCGACGCGGGCCAGTTCGGGGTCCAGCCCCTTCTCGTTGCGGCTGGACGCCTCGCTGCGCAGCCCCAACTTGGTCGAGGTGCGGCGGATGTTGCCGCCGTCCCAGGTGGCGGATTCCAGCAGGATATTCGTGGTGGTGTCGGCGACTTCGCTCAGCGCGCCGCCCATCACGCCCGCGATGGAGCTAGGTCCGGCGTCGTCGCAGACCAGCATCATGTCGGGGTCGAGCGCGCGGTCTTGACCATCCAGGGTGGTGATGTGCTCACCCGCCTTGGCACGCCGGATCGTCAAATGGTGCCCCGCGACGTGGTCATAGTCGAAAGCGTGCAACGGCTGCCCCGTTTCGAGCATGACATAGTTGGTGATATCCACGACATTGTTGATAGAACGCATGCCCGCCGCCGCCAGCCGCAGCACCATCCACAGCGGCGATGGGCCAAGCCGCACCCCCTGGATGACCCGCGCGGTGAAGCGGGGGCAGAGGTCAGCATCAACCACCGTCACTTGGGCCAGCTTGGCCACCTTGGTTTTGCCGCGCTCTGGCACCGTGGTCGGGGGGGGCTTCAGCGCTGTCCCCGCGATGGCGGCGACCTCGCGGGCGATGCCGACCATGCCGAAGAGATCGCCACGGTGCGCCTTGATATCCAGTTCGATCACGGCATCTTCCCAGGCCATTCCCAAGGGTGTCTCGGGGGGCAGCACAAAGATGCCCTGATGGTCATTCGACAACCCCAGTTCGCGCGGCGAGCAGAGCATGCCATCCGACAGGACGCCCATCTTCTTGGCGGAACTGATGGTGAAGCTTTCGCCGCCCTCGGCCTGCACGACCGCCCCAGGCAGCGCCAGCGGCACCACATCACCCAGGTGGATGTTGGGCGCGCCACATACCACGCTGCGCTCGGTGCCATCGCCCGTGGTGACGCGGGTGGCGTTGAGGTGGTGTGAACCCTTGACGGGTTCGAGGAAAGTGATCTTGGCGGTGACGATCTTGGGCCAGCGTTCCTCCACGCGGTCCACTTCCAGCCCAGCCATCGTCAGCTTATCAGCCAAGGCCCCCGGTTCCAGGTCCGTATCGACGTACTCCCTGAGCCACTGGTAGGGTACTTTCATGATTCGACTCCTCGTGTTGCAAGCAGAACTGGTGTGTTAGCGGTGCGCGGCAATCGTGATGAGGTCCGCCAGCACCCCGAAGGCGGTCTGGCGCGGTGTGCCTGGCCCTTCGATGATGGTCAGGTCGCCCATGGTGTCCGTCGTGAACTGGATGGCCGCCTTCCCCTGGCCAATGCCCGCCAGCGAGTCATCGGCAGTTAGCACGTGCAGCACCACGCGCGCCTCCACGCCCTCCGCTGTGCGCGTGATGGTGGCCACTTGTTTCGCCACGCTGCCCGCTGACAAGTTCGCGGTCAGCGTCTGCATATGCGCCGCCGAGGACTCGCGCACCACGTCTTGCGGGCGAATGTCGGCCCCCATCAACACATTGGCGATGATCGTCAGCTTCACCGCCGCGTCCCAGCCGTCCAGGTCCAGGCTGGGGTCGGCCTCGGCGATGCCGATCTGCTGCGCGCGCGCCAGCGTTTCATCGAACGATTGCCCCGCGACCAGGCCCGAGAGGATGAAGTTGCTGGTGGCATTGATGATGGCGCGCACCCCCAAAATCTCCGTCGCGGGCAAGGTGAACTGGGCCAGATTGATGATGGGCGTGCCATCCATCACAGCGGACTCAAAGCGCAGTTGCACGCCGTGCTGCGCCGCTGTGTCGCGCAGTTCGCGATAGGCCAGCGCGATGGGGCCTTTGTTCGCCGTGACGACGTGCAGACCCTTGGCCAGGGCCGCGCGCACATAGCTCAGCGCCGGTTCACCCGTCGCGGGGTTCGTCGGTGACAACTCCACCAAGGCATCGGCATCCACGGCGTTGAGCAGCGCCAGCGCGTCACCCGAGAAGGGCACCGCCCCCACTGGCACATCAACCGTGGCGGGCCAACCAGCCTCAGCCACCACCGAGGCCGCGATGCCCTCGGGATTCTCGGCGATCCAGCCGCCGCGCCGCCCCGTCACCACGCCGACGATCCGTGGCGTCAGATGGTATTGCCCCCGCAGGGTCGCCATCTTTTCCGCCAGCAGCTCCCCAAAGAGCCGCCCCACATTGCCATAGCCAACAATCACCAACCGCATTGCGCTATCTTCTTTCTGCTAGAACTGATTGAGGAAACGCAGGTCATTCTGCGAGAAGAGGCGGATTTCATTGATGTCATAGCGCATCATGGCGATGCGCTCCACCCCCAGGCCAAAGGCGAACCCGCGATAGACTTTGGGATCGTAATTGACGTTGCGCAGCACCTGGGGGTGCACCATCCCCGACCCAGCGATCTCGACCCACCCGGAATATTTGCAGATGCGACAGCCAACCCCACCGCACACGATGCAGGTGACATCCACCTCGGCACTCGGCTCGGTGAAAGGGAAATAGCTGGGGCGAAAGCGCACTTTGGTGGTGGAACCAAAGACCTCTTTGGCGA
>JACDGC010000473.1 GCA_013815535.1 Ktedonobacterales bacterium | reverse complement strand
GTCGCATGCCGCGTGATAATCGTTCGTGGCACCGTTAATAGGCCGTTTGTTTCATCTTTTCCCCACGTGGCTAATGCGACCATGCCCCCTGGCCGCACCGCTTGGGCCAGCGCTTGAAGGGCGGCAAGTGGGTCAGGCATGAGAAAAATGCCCATTTGGCAGAGGGCCGCATCATATGATTTCGGCTCAATGGGCAAACGCGTTTCATCCGTGATGAGGTGGTAGGTGACGTTGGCAATTCCGCGCTCCGCTTGTGCCATCTGCGCAGCCGCAATCATAGCTGGTGAAAGGTCAAACCCGCTGACATGTCCAGATGCTCCAACAAGAGGCGCGATGAAGAGCGAGGGATTGCCACTGCCACAGGCTAAGTCGAGCACCCGTGCTCCTTCACCAAGGTCGAGATGGGAGATAATCCACTGTTCGATTTCGGCGTGGTCGGAATGGAAGCCGTTGGCACTCAGGAATTGCGCGTAGATTGGGGCGAAAGCGTCCCAGCGGGCGCGCATGGCTTGCCGTTGCGCTTGCGGATCAAGCATCTTCTTTGTAGCCCTTTCGTGGTGTGACCGTGCGTGACGAATCAAGATATCTCGTGAAGTGAAGTAACCTCCATCGTCCCCTGAAGAGAACGTGACATCAGATCACATTTGGCGTATGTTCCCCACTTGGCAGCGTCACGTCCAGCAGCACAGCGTCTGGCATGGATTACCCCCATATATCGCGACGCAACGCAGGCCGACGCCTCTTTTATGGTGCGTACTTAATTATCCGATATAGGACGTAAGAGGGGGATTCCATAGCCTCCTGTGCAAGGGTATGTTATACTTGAGGCCAAACGATTCGAGCAAACGATCATTTCAGAGGTAAGCACCGTGCTTGCCCGATCAGTGAGGCCACCGATGAGCACCCCCCCCAATCCCCTCCTCGCGCTCTATCAGCAGATGAGCCTGACCCGTGCCCTGGAAGACGCCATCCGCGATCTGGTGCGCAGTCGGCAGATTCTGGGGACGCTGCACGTTGGGCGCGGGCACGAAGCCGTGACGACTGGCACCACGGCGGCATTGGCGCGGGGCGACATCGTCGCCCCTGGCGGGCGCGACCTGGGCGTCTTGCTTGCGCGGGGCATCGCGCCTCGGCAGATTCTGGCGCAGTGGCTGCGGCGGGCTGCTGCGCCATCGGGTGGGCGCACGGGGGCGATGCATTTTGGCGATATGCGAGACGCGCTGGTCATTCCCGCGACGGCGCTGCCTACGTTGGCCGTCGCGGTGGGCACGGCCCTGGCGACCAAGGCGCGCGGCGAAAATCGCGTGACGGTCGCCTATCTGGAAGACACCGCGACGAACACGGGTGATTTCCATGAGGCCATGAATCTGGCGGCGACGCAGGATCTCCCCGTGATCTGCGTTGTCGCCACAAACACCTATGTGGGCAAATTGGCCACACGCCCCTATCGCCCCAAGCATCTCGCTGACCGCGCGGCGGCCTATGGCATCCCTGGCTATGTGGTGGATGGGGGCGACGTGTTGGCCGTGCGCGAGGCAATGACGCACGCTGTGGCGCTTGCGCGCGCGGGGCGTGGGCCTGTGTTGCTCGAAGCGAAGATCTTTCGCGTCGCCGGGCAGACCGAGGCCGACTCGGTGCCACGCGAGACGCTGGATGAATGGCGCGCCCGCGACCCCATCGAACGCTTTACGCGGCATCTGTTGGCGCTTGACGCGCTCAGTGATGCGCTGACCTATGAATTCGCGGCGGCGACCCTCGCCACCGTGCAAGACGCGCTGGCGTATGCCCAGCATGCCCCCGCCCCTGACCCACTATCATTGATGGATCATCGTTTCGCCCCTGATGATGCCCTGGTGATGGGGCCACCGGTCGAAGCCCCCGTGGGCATGACGGGCGAAAGGGTGCTGCCATGGCGCTGAACGATGAAACCACCTATGCCGGGGCGATCCGGCGCGCGTTGCGTGAAGAGTTGGCGCGTGATGCACATGTGTGCCTGATTGGTGAGGAAGTGGGCTTTGGTGCTGGGGGTGAACGCCCCGCGTATGGTCTGCTGGGTGAGTTTGGGCCAGATCGCGTGATGGAGGTGCCTGCCTCGGGCAGCGCGCTCATCGGTGCAGCCACAGGGCTGGCGCTGATGGGGTTGCGTCCCGTCGTGGAACTGCCTTTCGCGGCCATGAGTGGTGAAAGTTTCAGTCAAATCGTGGCGGCGGCGCAGTTGCACTGGCGCACGGCAGGCACGATGCATGCGCCGCTGGTCATCCGTGCCCCATATGGCACCCATGCAGACCCCTGGCGCGCGACCAGCCCCGATGCCTGGTTCGCGGGCGTCCCTGGCTTGCGCATCGTCATTCCGTCCACGCCATTTGATGCCCTGGGGCTGCTGAAAGCGGCCATTCGCGATAATAACCCCGTCCTCTTTTTAGAGGGACATTACTTCTATCGTCGCCTGCGCGAGGTGTTGACTGAGGCCGATGTGCTGGTTCCGCTGGGCAGTGCTGAGATTCGCCGCGACGGTGAGGATGTGACGCTGCTGACCTGGGGGGCGGCGGTCTACACCGCCATGGAAGCCGCCGAGAGGGTGGCCGTGGCAGGGATCAGCACGGAGGTCATCGATCTGCGGACGGTGCTGCCCTATGATGCCGTGACGGTCGCGGAATCCATCAGGCGCACGGGGCGCGTCTTGATCGTTCAGGATGCCCCACGCACGGGTGGCATTGGCGCGGAGATTGCGGCAAGCATTGCCGAGGCGCACGGCGCTGAATTACGTGTGCCCCTGATGCGTGTTGCCGCACCGGATGTTCCCTTCCCCGCCGCGCTGGAACTGGCCGCAGCCTTTGCCCCAGATGTCATGCGCGTCAGCGATGCGCTCCATACAATAATGGAAAAACGCGATTGAGTGACAAATCCCGCGTGGGCGCGTTTTCAGACGATGATTTGGCGAAGACGATTGATCGCGGTGGCTTTGCCGCCTCCGTCGAGATGCAATTGGATGTCTATTTGCAAGCGCTGCTCATTTTTTTTGGCAAGGTGACCGTGTATTTTCATGCTATGGAGCGCGATTTGCCAGATGGGTGGCAGGACTTCATCGGCTAGGTCGCGGCAGAAAATAACCCGCAAAAAAAGGCCCCATCGGGGCCTTCTTCGGTTTGGATACTGCGAGCACCAACAGATAGCGCTAGCGCGCCAACACAGCCTCGTGCTGCACCAAGAAATCGCGCAAGCTGTGCGCTTCTTCTTTTTGCGGCGCGAAGAGTGCTTCGATCTGCCCTTCGGTGCTGTCGATCAGATTGCACAGCTCACCCAGCGCGAAAAGATGCTGATATTTCGAATGGTCGCGATTTTGGCCTTCGACCATCAATCCATCGCTCGTCTCGCGTAGCGCCATGTGCTGTACGCCAGCGTCGTCGAGCACCTGCCCAACAGCGCGCAGAATGCTCTCGTAGCTATACGTAACACGCATGAGAGGTTCTTAACACACCTTTCTGAATAATCGAATGGCCCACGTCGTGTGCCGCCGTGGGTGGATGTAGCATCATCCCTCAAAATCAAGTGTAGCAGATTATAGGCGCATAATCAAGAGTCTAGCAGCCCTGAAATATCAAGAATTTTTAAGGTTTCTTGCGAGTTGCCGGGCGTAGTCAATGCGGGTGCGGTCGTCGTCCCAGTCGTGCTCCTCAGTGCCTTCGCGCAGCTTGATGGGCGTTTCCAAAATGATGGCAGTGTGCGCTAAGCGGGCATCGCGCAACAGGGTGCGCAGGCCATCGGCGCCGATGATGCCCTCACCTAGCCGCGCGTGCAGGTCGCGGTGGCCGCCGAGCGCGGTGGTAGTGTCGTTCAGGTGAATGATGCGCACCGCTGCCAAGCCAAACGCCGCGTCCATTGCCGCCAGTGTCGTCGTGGCGGCCTCGGGCGTGCCGATGTCGTGGCCCGCACCCCACAGGTGTGCCGTGTCGATGCACACGCCGATGCGTTCGCCCCACTCCGGCTGAGCGACGGCCAGCGCCTGCCCTATGGC